>JBHLOJ010000094.1:0-12927 GCA_048940605.1 Promethearchaeota archaeon | reverse complement strand
AAACTAGGAGGATTAATGCATACATTAACTGCCGAATATAAAAAAGAAGAATATATGAGTTTACCAAACTGGATCCAACATCAACTAAAAAAACTGAAGGTACCTATTCATTTGAATAAGAAATTAAGTAAGGAGGATATTGTTTCTCTCGACCCTGATGTGTTAGTATTCGCAATTGGTACTACAGCTACAGTTCCAGTGAAGTATAAAGAAAGAGCAAACGTACTAACACAAGATGAAGCAATTCTTAAGAGTAAACCATTAGGTAAAAACATTGTTATCTGGGGGCTAGATACATACTGGCGTGGCGGAGTGGAAACAGCAATAACTTTATTGGAACAAGGCTATAATGTTAAAGCTATTATTGGTCAAGATGATGTTATGGCTAGATCAATCAGAGGGCTTTCTGGCAGGTACTTGTGGATTTATGAATACTTTAAAGAGAAAAAGTTACCATTAATTTACAAGTCAAAACTAGAAGATCTAACCGATTCTGGAGTAAAATATATAGACAGTAAAGGAGAAGTACAATTTATGGAAGCAGACAGTCTAGTTTTTTGCGGATCACGAATTACTCAGAAAAATGCTTTAGAAAAGGAATTTAAAGGTATAATTCCTAAAGTTGTATTCATTGGTGATTGTAATCAACCTCGAGATATCCGAGAAGCAATGAAAGATGCTCACGATTTTGCTCGAGATATTTAATTATTTTTTTTTCCCAATTTTTGTTCTAAATATAGAAAAAGGTTAAAGAACATGACCAAAATTCTCATTCATTCTATGGAAGAAAGGATACAAACTAAAATCAGTCGTCATATTTACTGACATTTTAGTGAACATTTAGGAAGACGTATATATGAGGGATTTTACCATGGTGAAGATTCTACAATACCCAATACACCTATTATCTTGCACATCGCTAAATTTTTAAAAATAAACAGCCGTTTCTGCACTGTGCTAATGAAGAAATTAAAGAATAAATTGAAGTAACCTTATAATTAATTTTAACGCTACTCTTCCTTTTTTTTTAAAGAATAGGAACTTTTTTAAGGGAAATTCATTAATATCACTATAGAAATACATAAAGCATAAGCTTTTCAAAAAAAAAAATCCATTTAGTTGATTATGACAATCCCATACATTCCGTTGTATTATTCAAATCTCCAGCTAGTTGTTCCTAAAGATGAGGAAATCCTATTTAGTGCGTTCTATAAGGTATTATTTAAGGAGAACATGATAGATCCTTTTAAAGCAAATAAAAAATGGGATACACATGTATTGTTTACAAATAAAGGATTTTATTGCGGAGAATATCAAAGAAAAAGACAACCTAAAGTTAAATTCATTAGTTGGGGTCGGGTAAAAAAAATCAAAAAGAAATCTATTGTACTTTCAAATTATACCCTTAAAATGAAGAGAGAACCAAATTTTGAAAGTATAAAAGATTTTAGAAAAAGAAAAAACGAGTTCTTAGAGAAAATCCAGCCAATTATGAGAGAAAGAATTAAACGCCATTTTGCCGAATTTTCAGAATTAACGACGATATATGCTGAAAGAGAAAGAACTAGACCACCTAAAGTATTCGGGGATAAAGATGTTGTGAAGTTCAGAAGAATGATGGAATTCATGGAACTCCAAAGACGTATAAGTGGAGAGGATAAGATTGGTCATGCAACTATTTATAAAGACATGAGGAAGAAAAGAATGAAAAATAAAGTCCATATGCAAGTCTTCGATCTCATTATTGCCAGTTTTACCCTTCCTCTTCTTTTTCCTAGTATATTCTTATATGCATACAGAGAACTTGTAGGATTTGCT
This sequence comes from Promethearchaeota archaeon, assembly GCA_048940605.1. GTDB lineage: Archaea > Asgardarchaeota > Lokiarchaeia > Sigyniarchaeales > SOKP01 > Loki-b32. The sequence goes on along the minus strand of JBHLOJ010000094.1, from coordinate 11,109 downwards.
AATTCTATGATGACAGTATCTATTATTCTTTTAGTAACGATTGGTTTCCATCGTTATTGGATTAGGAAAAGTAGTTTTATTTTACAAGATCTAGCAGTGCCACTAGCCCAAGCTAAAACTAAAACTGCAAAAGGATTTCTCGAGAGTTTTTCAGATTTAACTAAGAATTATGATGGAGCACAGGTATTTAAATTAATGGATTTGGGCTCAAAAGCTTACTTAGAAAGGGACTTTGAAAAGTGCGCCAGCATCTTTAAACAAATCTTAAAATTTAATACTCAAATTAATATGAATTGGTATATGTTATTAGAGAGTTTATACTATTTATCAAGATGGGATGAAATGGTGTCAGTTGGAGAAGAGGCTATTAAATTACATCCACATTTCGGACCTCTTTATCATTGGATTGCTGATGCTTATAAACAATTGGGAAAGAATGATAAAGCTCAAGATTATTATTTGAAAGGAATTGAAGAGTTAAATAAAGTAATTAAAGACGACCCAAATGACGATAATAATTTAAATTCTTTGGGTTACTGCTATTTAGGGATGGAGGATTATGAAAACGCTCTCGAATGTTACAAGAAAGCAGTCAAGATTCAACCAAATAGCGAACATCACTTGCATAGCATTGGTCAAACGTATATGAAGATGGGATCTTATGACAAAGCAATTAAAGAACTCGAAAAATCTTTAAAATATAATCCTAAGCACAGTCATGCTTGGTTTGATCTTGGATTAATATATGAAGACCAAAACCAATTAGAAAAAGCTATCGAGTATTTTGAAAAAGCTGTTGAATATTACCCTCAATGGGTTAAAATTCGAGAAAAATTAATCTCACTGAAACCTGACTCACCCGTATTAATCAAAAAAACTCAAGAAGTTAAGGAAAAAGCTGCTGTAGATTACCTCTATGATTCATTACATACTCGAGGGAGTGAAGACAAGGTAAAAAAGATGGAAGTTTTTTTAAATCGTCTTCTAACCATGAATGAAATGCAACTTATTTCCTTTCTCACATCAGATATCATGAATTATGAGAGAAGATTTAAGCAGCTTAATAGGAATAAATTTGTTCCAGCTTATGCAATTGATCTCCTTAATATACAAAAAGAATATAAAGAACAACTTCTAAAAAATCTAAAAGAATATCCTAATTATATTTCTGAGTTCAGAACTACTATTAAGAACGATATTGAATTTTTTAAGATGCTTAGTGAGAGAAAGGGAAAATCTAAGGAAAAACATCTTGTAACTGTTTTTAATCTATTATTAGAAATGCCCTACGTTCAATTAGTCAAGTATTTTAAAGAAGAGGTCATCATAAAACATCAAATGATTAAACTTAAACCCATGGATGAAAAGGAGTTTGAAATGAGAAATCTTGCACTTAATTATGTCAAAGAAACTCTAGAGAATCTTGAAAAAAACCGTGCAAATATTCAAGGTTTTCGAAAAGAAATAAGAAGTGGTTTGGATGACCTAATAGATGGCATAATTTCTGTTTTTAGTGATAAATTATATTATCTATTTTAAGAGATTTCAAAATCCATGTTTTTTCTAACCCAAATTATTAAATTATGAGTATTATGTTATCACTTTCTACGAAAATTTATAACTCTACTCATTATGCTCCATAAATTATAAAATATAATAATTAGGCCATGGAAAATGGGGTTATCAAAGGTAAACAAAAACCTTATTCTAATCAAATTTAATAATTAAAAATATGGAATATATATTAAAGCTTAAAAAAAGTTGATATTATAACCCATTAAACTTTATCTTCCCAAAGACTAATTAAATTACCTTCAGTATCATTGATCTGAGCAAAAAAAGCAAAATCAGCATTTGGAATTTTAGCAAATACCAATTTACTCCCATTTTCTTTTACTTTCTCAATTGCTTCATCAATTGATTTTACTCTGATAAAAATGCTTGTCGTGTGCTGTTCATAAGTACCTCGTTGTAGTAATCCTCCATTTATTCCACCTGGTTCAGTTGGAAGACCATTTTCATCAGTTGGAACCATAGTCGCAAAATGATGATTTCCCTCCATTCCAGTAGCCATAAAACTCCACCTAAACGTCTTGCTGAAGAATTGTTTAGCACGTTCCATATCATCTATGGGTATTCCAAAAAGATTTACTCCATCCATTATTCTTCACATAATCTAGTAAAAAAGATTTGCTTAAAATTTTATAACTGAAGAACTTACGATTAATACTCTTTTTTTCTAATGTAAATATTAAGTTTTCATCGCGATTTATATAGAAAGTTATCTTATACACTAACTAATAAGAAATTTAATGTTTAAGAGGGAAAAAATTGCCAATTGTAGATAGAAAAAAAATACGACCTGATGTCCTCAAAATTCAGGATGACTATTTTAACGATGCTATGAAAATTATATTTCAATTTACAGCTCTGGAAGAAAATAAAGGATATAACTTTCAAGAAATATACAAGAAAACTATGAATTTAAATGAACTGTTCTTTAAAAAAGAAAAGGGAATAGTTGAGCTCCATAATTCTTTAACTGACGAAGAAAGAGATTATTGGGTAAGATTATTAAGATATACAGGTGAAAAATTAATTAAGCAAGAATTGGAAGATTTTCCTATCTCGAGTGATATAGAAATCAAATCTACCATGCTTGATAATATTCCCGCTGAATGGGTTATTCCCCCTAATTCGATAAAAGATCATGTAATTTTACATATTCATGGGGGAGGTTTTATAGCTGGTTCTGCTTCACAGTGTCGGAGGATAACTTCAGTTATAGCTAAAGCGACTAACTTAAAGATTCTTAGTATTGATTATCGCCTAGCTCCGGAATATCCATTCCCCGTGCCATTAAGCGACTGCGTTGCCGCATATAATTGGTTATTAGCAAATGGATTCAAAAGTGAGAATATAATCATTGCTGGAGATTCTGCTGGGGGAAACTTAACCCTTGCTACTCTTTTAAAACTAAAAGATCAGGGAACTGATTTACCCGCTGGAGCATTTTGTTTATCACCAGGATCTGACTGGACTTTATCAGATGATTCCTACTTTAAAAATGGTGCAACAGATCCTGTATGCGGAGATATGGCTATATTTTGGTGGATCGCCGCCTATCTTGGTGGAGAGGACCCTCACAATCCATATGCCTCACCATTGTTCGGGGATTTAAGGGGGTTACCACCAATATTAATCCAAGCTAGCTCATGTGAAATGCTCTATAGTGATTCTTCCCGCTTTGTAGAAAAAGCTCAGAAAGCAGGAGTAAATGCAACTTTACAGGCATGGGACGATATGCCGCATGTGTTTCAACAGATAAGATTTGAACTTTTACCAGAAACCGAAGAGGCTATAAATAAAATAGCTGAATTTACCAACCAGATATTTGAAGTTTTGAATGTATATGAATTAATGTAACTAGGATAAAAAATTCAATAAACTGAATATTAATAAAAATGAGAGATTAAAACGACAGGACAAGAACCAGACCGATTTTTTTATAACGATGAGAAATTCGAGCTTATAGGAATCAAGGGTAAAGGATTACTCGTACCAAGTGATATTGGAATAGAAACATATATGAGTGCCACTAGTTGTCGGAGAGGATATATAATGAGGTATAAAATCGTCGAAAGCCAATTGGTTTTGGATGGTTTTTGGTTTAATTCAAAATCTGACGATCTCCCCGAAATTAATGGTAATAAACCCGTTAATTTGTCAGAAGAAACAGCAGAGGAGGGAGATTATTTTCATGATATGTTTAAATTCGAATATAGAAATTTACAGAAACAATTACCTTTTAAGGGCAGTATCATATTAGCAAAAGATTTAATAAGATCAAAATATGTTCACATGGGATTTCAAAGCTCGACAGCTTATAAAACTGTTTTAAAGTTTGAATTTAAAAACGGAATAATCGTCGATGTGGAAGATCAATCGGAAGAAGCCAAAAGATACAGAAGAAAAGGAAAGCGGAAAAAATAATAAAGCAAAAAGCCTGGTTTAATAATTAAATAAACGGGTGAAAATTAGGATTTAACCAGTCGATTAACAAGCAGATCTTTGAAAGCTTGAACATCTTTCCAAGAAGTTGCGCATCGTATACTATTCCCATTTTCACTTATTTTGGTCATTCCTTCATCAGTGACTTCAATCTTTAAATCTTCAATTTTGAGTAACTCTTCAGAGAAACCGAGGTAAATCGCCACCGTATCAAATAGAATCGATGTTTTCTTATCTTGGGCGATCAATTCGGTCAAGTCATTTTTCTTAGCCCATATCTCAAAATTTTCCTTGATTGAGTTGACAATTGCATTATCACAATTCATAATACGTTCGAAATGTTCACCCGATAACACTATATTTCCACACGTATCCATGGGAGTAATGGTTTTCTCCCATGGTGCATGAAATACTTCCCTAGCCGATTGAATATCATGTCTCACGTTATATTCGGGGTATGGAGAAGGTGCACCTCGGTATCCCATTCGAATGCTTCCGTGCATTCCTACAAATCGAGCATTCTCTGTGATATTAGGATTCATTTTGAGAGCACCTGCCACGGTTCCTAAAGGTCCGATAGCGATGAGCGTTATAGGGTCAGAAGATTCCATTATCGTTGAGCAAAGTGCCTCCATGCCGTTTTTATACACAGTTCCAGAGTATTCGGATAATTCATAATCTTTAATCCAACTATATTGTTTCCCCTTTTTACGATTTTCTGAAGGACCAATCCCTATAGGAATGTCCGTGCGCCCAGCAATCTCGAGAAATTTAGCTATAAGCTTGGCTTTTATCACAGTATCGTCTGTTGCAGTTGTAATTAATTTAATATCGAATTCGGAACATTTCAATAAAAAGCCTAAAGCCCACGTGTCATCAATATCCCCCCCTATATCGGTGTCCAGAATTACTGGAATTTTTTTAATGCTTAAACTTCTCACCGCAACTTGTTTTTCTTTTCATGATTAATAATAAATGTTAGATTTAATAGGAATGAATTAAAAATTAAAAATTAATTGGTAATGATAGTGGAGCGCGGAAAATCAATATACATACATCTAATTGAATCTATAGGAAAAGGCAATCCCTTTGTGTTAGGACCAAGTAATGAGATATTCTCTATTAAGAATAAAAAAAAAAAAAAATTGTTGATGAATATTGAATTATTTCTTTCCTAGGAGAGCATACTTAAGAAGTTGGAGATAAAACTACTTGTCTCTTCCTTCCAATTGTTCTGTAGAGCGACTTCCTTCCAGAGTTCTGCATTTTCTCCGCCAGTTCGAATTGGAAGAGATTTTTCGACTATTTCAATTTGGGGAAGGGCATCAGAGATTAAATTCTTGATAGCATCACATACAATATTGCCAGTGTAGCAGTTAAAAACAGCTGCCTTATGGATAGTTGATGTCTGCCCGAGTTTTCCTAATTTTTTTATATATTTCCCAAGCGTAAGGGCAGGTTTACCCATATGGGTTGGACCACCTACTAATAATGCATCTGGTTGGAATGCGAGTAATTCTGCTGGTTTAGTTTCTTTGGTTCTAAATAGAAGAGCTTCATGCCCTCCCTCTTGTAGTTGCTCTGCCATGAATTCTGCTAATTGTTTTGTATTTCCGTACCTACTATCATACAAAATTGCAATTTTCAATTCATTCACCTTTTTTTATTATTAAGAATATTAAGATCAAGAAAATACTATTATGAAAACAAAAGGATTGGAAAAATCGAGCCAAATATGATCGATAAGATATAAATCAATAAACTAGCGTGATAACGGGGCAATAGTTTAAGAGCTGTGTTAGGTGTTTGATTTTTAAAAAGAGTTATGTTTGCGGTTATTAAAATTATAAACGAAAGGCTGAACCCAATCAAGGCAATCATTCCAAGTTTAAATAACACTAGTAAGATCGCAAATCCTATGTTTATAAGAGTGAAATAAACAATCCATTTGACATTCCCTTTAATACCGTATAAAATTGTGATTGTTTTTAGATTCTTCGTTTTATCATTCTCATAATCTCCCAGATCATTTATTCCTAAGTGGGCCTGTGCCCAAGGATAAAGAAAAAGCATGATAAAAACGATTGTTATTGAAAAGTGTCCATAGCATAGATATCCTGCTACAGGAAACATTGTTAAATCCGTTCTTCCTATTAATTGGGCAATTGGAATCTCTTGGTGAACTTTTTTCTTGTTATAAAATATCTCGGCTGAATATGCATAGATCATAATAATGTATAAATACAAGTTATTAGGAAATGATAGAGTGGCGATTAAAACGAGAGTTATTCCAATAAAAATTATGAAAACAATTAAAGCTTCTTGAATAGAAACACTCTCCGAAGGTAATGGTCTCTCTTTAAACGGCCTCCAATATCTTGTATATTCATTCTCATCTACTAATTTATCCACTTTTCTATCGAGAATATCATTAAGTACCATCCCCGCTTCAAACCCAAATAATCCGATAAAAAATACAATTATTAATAAGGGTAAAGAAAAATAGTTGTTTTCTCGAAAGGCTATCAATAAACCTGAAATGAAGAGTAATGGCCACACTATAGCAAAATGTGCTCGAGTTAAGTCCAAATAAGCTTTTATTTTAGTTTTGAATGTCATGTTATCTCACATCTTATATTATATTTTAAATTTACTTTTCGAATTTAATTATACTAATGTTATTGTTTATATCTTGCCTACCTTCATTGTTAATCATTTTTCGCCCCAAGGCATCAAAAAATCGCCCAGCGATCTTTTTTAGCGGATTTAGGTGGACATCATAGTAATAAACTGTATTTAGCCAGTCATTTTCCAGAAAATAATTGCCATCTCGAGGAAACACATCTGTGTAATTTTTCGAGTTTATCACTGATCGTCTAAGCCGGAACATCATGAGCTCCTTCCAAGTTGGAACAGGAAATTTTTCTTTTTTTTCGATTGCTTGAAACTGTTTAACGGCAGCATTGATTTTCTTCTTAATCATCTCTTTCTGTGCTTCAGTTTCGTTTCCTGGTGCGACCGTTAAGCGTAACCCAGGAATTATATTAAATCCACAAAATTGCATAACACTTGCTAGGTACTTAGCTACATCTTTATCTCCAGAATATGCTTGCGTCGAAATGGACATAAACCACTTACCAAAATAACATGGTCGGTGCATTATGTAAGCGGAGCGTTCAAGGAGGTTTTTCACTAGCGCAGAGACCTGCAAGGCATAAACAGGGGTTGTGATAATGACTGCATCAGCGCTTTGCATCATAGCGTGAATTTGCAGTAGTCCATCCTTATTTGGGCATCTCTCCTCACCAAACACAATACAATTACCACATCCCTGACAAAGTTCCAAATGCTCCTGGAATAAAAAGGTGTGAATTACTTCGATTTCAATTCTATTCTGGAGCTCTTTCAAGAATTCCATGGTAATTTCGTAAGTCTTACCCTTGTGTGGACTACCATGAATTGTAAGGATTTTCAACATAAATTTAATATATACACCTCTGCGGATCAACCATTTTTTTTAGATTTTTTCCAATAATTTTGAAATATAGTTACTAATCTTCTAAAAAGAAAAAATAAATATAAATGTTTTGTTTTTTTTCTAATAGATCAAATTAAAACTTGGAAAATATCCAAGAAAATTCTAGAGAATTATAAAATATCCAGAAAATTTAAATAATCAAAAAATATTCTTTAATTATGGATGATCTTGATATACAAATTATAAAAAAATTGCAGGAGAATGCTAAATTTTCTTATAAACATATAGCGAGAATACTAGAAACTCCTACAAGCACCATTCACTTCAGAATCAAAAAAATGATCGAGGAAAAAATTATTGTAAAATTTAGTTCTGTAATCGACGCTGGAAAATTAGGTTATGAAACAGTAGGGTGGATTGGTTTGACAATTGACCCTTTAAAGACAGATGAAATAGCAAATAGAATAGCTTCTTTTGAAGAAGTAAGAATGGTTTCTATTACAGGGGGTGCCCATAATCTCGTAGCTCAGATTTTAACTAAGAATGAAAAAACTCTTTGGAATTTTATTCGAGATAATATTCAACCTATTGACGGGGTACAAAATCTTGATGTCAGTTCTTCCTTAAAAATCTTTAAATGGGATACCTGTTATTTTTTTAATATTCCGGAAGAAAAAGATCAAATCACTAATTTATAATTTACCTAATAAAAATTATAGAAAAAACTTATGTCTTAAAATGGTAAGAGAACGCATAATCTGGCAACTTTTTGGCAAGCGATTAATCAGTTATACACAACTTGACAATGGAGAAGTAGTAGGTGACGGATTTTTAAATCCACTCATAGATAGGTTTCATCTCTTAACGATGCTTATTACTCAAACTAAATTTTATAATAATTATAATCTGGGTAAATGGCGGGGAAAAAGAGTAGCAAATACATTTTCCCCTCCAATAGGTGGCGCACCTATGTTCAGAGCCATAAAGAATGTGATTAGAGGAAAAATACTCAGACATGTTCGACCTATTGCAATGACATTTGCAGTGACTTATAAATGCCAATGTAATTGTGCGCATTGTAGTGCAGGACGGCATAAAAAAGCAAAAACTCCAGAATTAAGTACGAAAGAAGCAAAAAGAGTAATTGATGAAAGTCAAAAGCTGGGGATATCAATTTTAGCTTTTACCGGAGGCGAACCCTTATTACGCGAAGATATTTTTGAGTTGATCTCCTATGTCAATCAAAAAAAGACAGTTCCCATCATATTCACTAATGGTCTACTTCTTACTAAAGATAATGTAGATAAGTTAGCTAACGCGGGTTTATACTCCCTCTTTGTAAGTATTGATAGCCCGCTCCCAGAAGAACACAATAAACTAAGAGGTGTAGTAGGTCTTTTTGAAACCGCAATAGAAGGCATTAAACGCGCGAAAGAGAAAGGTATATTTGTTGGAATCTCATCTTATGCCACTAACTCATCTACTAAAGAGGGAAAGTATAAAAAAATTCATGAACTCGCAAAAGAATTAGGATTACATAATGTTATGTTATTTGATGGGATTCCAACTGGAAAAATTCTGAAAGATACAAGTGAACTCCTCACACCAGAACAACGTGAAGAAATTCGCGAATATTCTGCATTTATAAATAAAAATAAAATAATTCCTCCGCTTTCCTCACAATCTTGGCAAAATTCCATTGAATCATATCTTGCTGGGATTGGATGTTTAGCAGCCTATATTCAATATTACGTTTCAGCATACGGGGAAGTAACTCCATGTGATTTTACCCCTTTATCTTTTGGCAATATTCGAGATATGCCATTGAAACAAATTTGGAAATTAATGATTCACCATCCTGCTTATAATCATCGAGTTACACCCTGTAGAATGCAAAATGCGAGATTTCGTCATTTTTATATTGATCCAATACCGGATAACACAACCCTCCCTTATGATATCACGCAACTCCCCCGTGTAGATTACCGAAAGGAAAAGATTTCTAATTGAATCCTAAAGAAACCTCATTTAGGATTCAATTTATTAAGGTTATAATAATTGTATTAATTTATTGGGGCTATTTTTAAGAAAGATTTGGTAAACATATCATTTTCAATTTTTCGCCAAGTTTCATAACCATTGACATCCTGAGGATACTCAGAATAATGTCGATTAATTTGCTTCATTTGCTTGAGAACATAATTTAGTTTAAGCAACAACTTGGGTTTGGATATCCCCTTAAAAAACTTCAATAGTAATCGTTTAATCGATGGGGAGATCATTTTACCATAAAACATTTGTGTGAGTTCATTATCATCAATCAATTTCTTTTTAATAATATAATTAAAATCATTTGTTGCCAGGTGCTGTATGAGAAACCGAACGATATCGTTAGTCGCATGACCTGTCCCAAAATCATTCATTAGAAGAGTATTATACTCCCATAACTGTTGTAATGAATAATCCTCTGCTTCAATTGCTTTTTTCGCTGTCATAGCCGCATAATAACCTGCTCTCATTCCAGTATGAATTCCTCCACCACTGGCTGTGTTAACATGGCATCCGGCATCCCCTATGAACATGATTCCATTCTCAGCACATGAAGGAAGAGGTCTTCTAATAGGAACAAAATCTCCGCTTGAAGATAATACTTTATAATTCCTTATGCTTAAAAATTTATTTAAAGCAAAATTCTGATAAATTTGCTTCAAATTACTTTTTTGATGTAAGGAAACACCTACTCCCAGATTAGCTACTGTTTCTGATTTGGGAAAATACCAAATATAACCTCCAGGGACATTGGTAGAATCAAATATAACCGTTAATGAATCTTTTGGCATATTTGGACGCCACTTATCTTTGAATTGAATGATTTCCCGATAACAAATAACCAAATCATCTTTTGAAATCTCTTTTTGTATAATATCACTTTTGATCTTTTTTCGCACAATAGAATGAGCTCCGCTACCATCTATTACAATTCTAGCGTTTATGACTACTTTTTCCCCTGTTTTTAATCTAACGGTAATTCCATTAACGCTACCATTCTTATAGGTCAGATCCATGACCTTAGAGTTATTTAAAAATTCTGATACCCCCGAATCAAGCGCATCTTTCAAGAGTTTTTGTCCAAATCTTAATCTATCCACCAAATAAATGGGCATATTAACTGTAAAATGATGCTGAAGATCAGAGCTATATACCTTAATCATATTCTTCCTGCTCAATATCTCGTTTCCTTGAGGGGGATCGATTTTTAAAAAGTCAAAAATAGAGGCTAAGACCACATCTCCGCAGACTTTATTACCGATCTCCTCTTTTTTGTTTGCATCAATTAAGCATACTTTCAAACCTTTTAATGCAGCAAATCGTGCTGCAATTACCCCTGATGTTCCAGCTCCAACAATTACTATATCATAGTAGGTCATTTTATGTTTCATCCCATCTTCTTCAGAAGTTTATATTCAGAATTACACGATATAATCGTCTCGTAATTGACTACTGAATTCTTAATTATTTTCATCAACTTCTTCATAAACTTCAAAAAACTTCCTGAAATAAATGAATATTAAGATAAAGAGCTTTCTAAAATCTTCTTCAAATTTTGTCCTTCTTCAATC
>JBHLOJ010000199.1:0-3153 GCA_048940605.1 Promethearchaeota archaeon | reverse complement strand
GCTGAGATATGCCCTCCAATTATATATTTACATCCAAAAATTTCAGCATAATAAGCCGTAATAGAATAAAACACAAGGTTTCGTACCGGGATAAATCCCTCAGGGGAATTTAAAGCACTTGGAATCGAAAATCCTTCTATTCGTAAATCAATTGCTTCTTTTAAATATTCAATCGGAACTTCTATTAGTTTAATACCTAATTCTGCAGCTAATTTTAATGTTGCTTTTTTCTCTCTTTCAGGTCGAAGATAATAGTTAAATGAAATTGCGATTAAATTATAATTCTCCTTTTTTGCCCAATAAAGAGCTGTTGCGGAATCAATTCCTCCTGATAGCAAAATTATCGCCTTTTTTTCTAATTTATCTTCGTTTATAAACATTTTTGCCTCAATTGAGGCTTTAACAGCTTCATTAAGATTAGTAAGTTGGAAACCTAAAGCTTTAGCAACAATACTTCCATCAGAAGTGATATCACATCTCATTACATCAATCATTTCCTTACATATATCAAGTTTATCTGCAGCTTCATTATAAGGTATATTTTGAATCCGGGGAGGTGGTATATTAAAGCCCAAATTACTCATATTCTCTACGACCATATCTATTAATGTACACATGTCAATAACTTTGGGTCCAACGAGGTCAAATATTTGATTATCACCTCCTTTTCCCTCAGCAGCAGTTAAAAACGCGTTTGTAGCATCTTTGACAAATACCGGTTGCATTGGAATATCTCCATTTCCAGCGATTTGTATAACACCTTCTCCAATCTGTTCTATTAAATCTGGAATTAATTCATCATGAGGTCCCAAGATGTAAGAAGGCCTAAAAATGGTATAACAGACTTTTCCTTCCTTTAGGATTCTTTCAGCTTCTTTCTTTGAGCGAAAATATTCATTAGTCGCCCATTCGACTTTTCCATATAGATCAACTCCTAAACCAGAAGGAAATATGATTCTTGGGAGATCTATTTCTCTGGCGACATTTACTAAGATCCTCATCCCTTCAACATTTATTGTATCAAATAATTCTTTTGAGCCACACACTACTCCTCTGAAATGGATTACCGCTTTGCAACCAACAAGGATCTTTTTAAGCGAGTCAATATTGAATTTTTTTATTATAACTGCTTTCGCTCCTAGGGATTCCACCTCTTTAGCTGCTTCTTCACGTCGTACAATACCAATAACATCCCATCCCTTAGAAATTGCCGCTTCTATTGTATGTTTACCTAAAAATCCATTTGCGCCTGTGATTGCTAATATTTTCGAATCTGTCATTTTATCCTTTCTCTTTAAAAATGTCTAATTGTTATGTTATTTTTCTCATATTTATTGTTTTTAAACATAAATTATAAAAGCTATTGTAATCAAAACTATTATTTAAAGAACAATCTAAACTAATAAAAATATGGGACATAAAGTTTTTTTAGACTCAACAGAAATTAAATTTAGCGCTTGTCATTTTCTAAAAGAGCCTAATCAGTGTTCACGGCTCCATGGTCATAATTATTATGTATCTGTTGAGATTAGTGATGATCTGGACAATAATTATTTTGTAGTAGATTTCATTGAACTCAATAGAAGATTAAGTGAGATAATTAGTCCCTTAGATCATTATATTTTAATTCCTGAAAAATCTCAGGATTTAAAGATATCTAAAGATAATGAATCTGTAGAGATTATAGCATCTAATAAGAAATATTTATTTCCCCGCTCGGATGTCCTTTTTCTTCCCTTACCTGCAACAACAAGTGAATTATTAGCAAAATATATACATAATAAATTAAAAGAAATTTATCAGAATAAAAGAATCGTGGTGAAAGTAGGAGAAAGTAAAAGTACTATGGCATCCTATGAAGAATAAATTATAAGATTTTAACTTATTAAATTAATAAAACATCTTCTGGAATCTGAACATGTTCAGCTAAATTCTTAAATGTGTTATAAATTATTAAAAATACAAATAATAACTCATATTTATTGCATTTTAATGTTGACTGATAAAAACTATACGATTGGAATACTGTATGGAACTGATCCTGATACTGAGATGTTAGCTCAAAAATTTGCAGGAAATCTCATTAATAATGAGGAATTCTGTAAAGCTTGCGAAGATTTGGAGCAAAATGTAAAGTGTGATAAATGTAGAGAACATTTAAAGAGTTTTTCAAGTTCAATTTACTTTTATGAAAAAGTTGGTGAAAATTTCCCTGATTTTATTGAAGAACCTGAACAATATCTACCAAAAAATCTCCCTCCCGTAGATTTTATCCTGGTTGTCGGTATTCATCAGGATTTATTATCTGGTCTTCCTGATTACTTAAAAGACAAGAAATTTACAAAAGCAGTAATAATACCAATAGAAAATCCTAAATGGGTTCCTGTAGGGTTACAAGTTCAAGTTTTAGAGGATTTTGAAAAACATGGGATTCAGGCAGCATTTCCCAAACCGTTTTGCGCATTAAGTAGAGAATTAAACGAATACAACAAAATTGGGTTTCACTTGACGAAAGAACATGACTATATTCATGAATTCATTGATTATTTTAAAATAGGAGTTCCAATCGTTTCTTTCTTATTAAACAACAATGGGGAATCGATCGAAGACACTTGCGTACTACAAGCAGCACCTTGTGGGAGTACCTATTATATTTGTCAACAACTGAAATCAAAATACTTTAAGAATGGGAAGAGTGGTGAACTTTCATTGAATGAAAGAATAAGTAAAGCTCATCATGCATATCCGTGTAACGCATCAATGGATCAAGATTCTATTCTAAAGGATTCAATTCTCCACGTAGCGGGTTATATAGTTAGAAATGCTATCAGAAGAGATTTGAACCTTGAAGAACAAGAAGGAGAAAAATTAATTTATGTTATAAAATGAAACTTATAACGAACTAATTAATATTGCAGAAAAATGCAAAACTAATTTGTCTGATGGCTGGTCAGGTTATGAAAATCAAGATTTAACTCGTTTTAAGTATTTTAGACATGCACTACCAGAAAGCATCAATGCTATAAATTAGAGGAACAATGAGACATGAAAATTATTGTAGGAAAAAAATAAGTAGAGTTTATTGAATACCACTAGCTATTGCTTTATCTTTTCTTTTACCAATCTTTCGTTTAATAAGGAAAAATGCAATTC
>JBHLOJ010000093.1:6603-13042 GCA_048940605.1 Promethearchaeota archaeon | reverse complement strand
GCTATGAATACTATGAGACAAATCAAAAAGGTTCTTGATCCAAATAATATATTAAATCCAGGTAAAATCTACATAGAAACTTGGAAAAAAGGTGAGAATTAAATGGGAATTGAAGAAACTTTAAGTAAATACAAATGGATGATATCCTTACTTCAAAATGCTGATAGAGAAACCAGATCAATTTTAATGAAAAATTTTAGGCAAAGAAAGAAAAATTTTTTTCCAGAGGGTGATTATAAAGCTGACATAGAGAATCTAGCAAAATGTATGCTCTGCCCTAACATGTGTAGATTCGATTGTGGAACATTACAAGCAGAACATTCTGAGGCTATGAGTCCTGCTTATAAAGCAAGAATTGGGTATTATCTCACCACAGGAAAGATTGAATATTCTGACACTGAATTTATTAATTTAATGTATAAATGTACAAATGAGGAATCATGTAAGATTTGGTGTCCTTTTGGTTTCTCAGTAGTTTCACTACTCGAAACTGTACGAGACGATATTAAAGCTAAAGGATTCATGCCAGAGTTCTGTAGAGAACAAATTGAGAAATTAAAGAATTCAAATACAATAGAAGGATATGATATTTTTAGAACCTATGAAGAAAAAGGTATACAAAATATTGAAACTGAGGGGACCGATGAGGTGTTTTATTACATTGGCTGTGAATCAATGAAATTCCCAGAAGTTATTAAAGCGAATATCGAAATTTTAAAAGCTGCTGGGATTAAATTTTCAACAAATTTAAATAAAAAAGTGTGTTGTGGAGGACCTGCTTTCAATATTAGAGATATGGAAACCGCTAACGAATTTGCAAACAATAATAAAGAACTTATTGAATCTACAGGAGCAAAAATTATTATCTCAGATTGCCCTGGATGCGTATTAACACTATCAAGCAGATACGAGAAGGTTGGGCTTACTATTGAAAAAGAAATTATACATACTACTAAATTCTTTGCTAAGTTGATTGATAATGGAAAATTAAAATTTACAAAAGAATCTCCTGAAGAGTTTAGAAAGATTACAATTCATGATCCATGTCTCATTGTACGAAATTTAAACGATACTGAATCGGTAAGAAAGATTCTTAGCCATATTAAAGGTTTAGAACTCGTCGAGCCAATGTATCATAAAGAATTTGTTCACTGTTGTGGGTGGAGTGGTACCTCTCATTGGGCGGATAGGAACTTAGCTATTAAAGAAGCACAAGCTCGAGTTAGTGAATTAAAAGAAACTGGGGTAAATATATTCATATCTGCATGCCCGCTCTGTGAGTTAGGTTTAGGTTACGGTTTGAAAGAAACAGAAAAAGAGAAATATAATATATTAGATATATCTGAAATATTAATAAAAGTACTATAAAATATATCAAATTAAAAAATTTGTTAGGAGTTATATTATGAGTGATTTAATATGTGTTTTTGATGTTGGGACAACTGGAGCTAGAACTGTAGTTTTTGATATCAATGGAAAAGAAATAGCAAGAGATTATGAAGAATACCAAATTTCAAAACAACCGGTTGGAATTTCAGAACAAGATCCACTTATCTGGTGGAATACTATAAAAAAAACTTGTAAAATTGTTTCACGGAAGGTTAATACTAATGATATCGTAGGTATTTCTGTAGCCTCTCTTAGAGAGACTTTTACTTTTATAGATAATGAGGGGAATCCTTTATATCCTGCCATAACATGGATGGATGATAGAGGGGAACCAACTACTAAAGAATGGGTTGAACAAAATGGAGGAACTAGAAGATCATTACCTAAGATTGTATGGATGAAAGAAAATAAACCAGAAGTATATGAAAAAACTTATAAAATTGCTTTTGGGGATACAATCATTTATAATAAATTATGTGATGTATATTTAACGGATTTTACAAATGGAACTTTTGGAATTCTTAATTTAGAAAGGTTGACTTGGGATGAAGAATTGTCTGAGCGTTTTAAACTCCCTATTGATTTATGGCCTGAGCTTTGGCCCCCTGGAGACATAGTAGGTGAACTCTCTAACTCAGCAGCAAAAGAACTCAATTTAGCAAATAATATTCCTGTAGTTATGGGGACTGGAGATCAACAATGCGCTGCACTAGGACTAGGAGTAATTGAAGAAGGACAAGCAAAAGTTACTACGGGGACTGGAAGTTTTATTGATTATGTGACAAACAGACCAATTAAACCTGCTGGAGATGTTCCTATTCTTTCTTTACCTATGCCTATTAAGGGAAAATGGACTATTGAAGGCGCAATGCCAGGAACTGGAACAGCAATGAAATGGTTCAAAGATAATTTTTCTCAATTACAAATTAAGGAGAGCAATGATAAACAGGTCAATGTATATAATACCTTAGCAGATGAGGCATCAACAATTCCACCTGGCAGTGAAGGATTACTTTTTATACCATTATATATGTTTAGAAAGGGTACCATTCATGGTTTGGGATGGAATCATTCAAGAGGTCATATGATTCGAGCAATAATGGAATCTGCTGCGTTAGTTGCACAAATGTACCTCCAGATGTTGGAAGCGATGGGTGGTGCAAAAGTTTCAGAAGTTCGAGCAGACGGAGGGGCTATGAATAGTCCATTATGGGCACAAATTCTAGCAGATGTAACTGGAAAGAAAATTCTTTTACCTGAAGTAAAGGATGGAGCTGCAATGGGTGCTGCAATATTAGGTTTTTATGGTACTGGTAAATTCGGTAACATTGAAGATGGTATTGAGAGTATGGTTAGGTTTGTTGACACTAAGGAGCCCATTAGACAAAACGTTAAGATTTATAAGAAATTAAATAGGATTTTTATGCCAACAATGTTAGAACTTCATGTCAAAAAAAGAGTCACAAAAGACTTATAATTTTTTTTTAGTTTATTTTCACTTTTGTTAACATTTTTTCCATTTTAGAAAAGTATTTTTTGAATCTTTTATTTCAAGAATTATAAAAATATAATCATATGTTAGATCCATGCCTTACTTCAAGAATCAGGAGGGATATAATCTATATTACGAAAACATCAACCCAGAATCAGAATGTACCATCATATTATTACATGGATTTGCCTCTTCTGCTTCTTTTTTTAAATCTCAAATAAAGATGTTAAAAGATAGTTATCATGTAATTGCTTTCGACGCTTTAGGGCATGGAAGAAGTGATCATCCTAAGGAGTTAAACCTTTCAAAAAATCTAAGATATGATATCATTAGAGATTTAGAAGATCTCTTAAATTATTTAAAAGTAGACAAAACGTATGGAATTATAGGGCATTCCCTTGTTGGAGGGATGATCGGTCAACTATTTACAATGAAACATCCTGATAAAATTAGATTCCTTATCTTATTGAATTCAGGTTATATTATCATAGATAATGTTATAAGGAACATTTTCTATAATTTGCTCCCATATTTTATTCGTATGAACTTTTTGGACGTTGTAGCAAACTCCATTGAAAAAATCTTAGATAAAACTATACCCTACATAATAACAGCTCTATCAGATTCATTAGAAGGAATTAAATTAACTAAAGACGAATTATTCATGAAAATAGAGGATCAGATATTTAATATGATAAATGAAATTAATGAATATGATCCTTCTCATATTAGTTGTCCAACCTTAATTATTGGTGGAAGGCTCGATAATTTTGCCCCGGAACAGATGTCTGAAGAACTACATAAGAAAATTCCTAATTCTACCTTAAAAATTATTGATATGGCAGGTCATTTTGCTCCTGCTCAAAGAAAAGATGTTATTAATGAATTAATATGTGAGTTTATTAGAAATCTCTAGAGAATATAACACATAGGTTTGTTTAATTACATATTATTCAAAAATTATGAATGAAATTCCTGATCAGAATGATTTAAACACGCCAGTTTCATTTTTTAAAGATAATGTTCAAAATTTTGTTAATAAACGAAATTGGACTAAATATCATACACCAAAAAACCTGGTACAAGCAATAAATTGTGAAGCAGGTGAGCTTTCTCAATTATTACTCTTTAAAGATTATAGAAAGAAAGATATTTGGGGTGATAAAAATCTTCTAAGAAATATTTCTGATGAGATAGCTGATGTCTTTATCTATTTAATTAGTCTTATTAATGTATTAGATTTGGATTTAAGTCAAGTTTTTACAAATAAAATGGAAAAAAATAAAAAAAAATATAACATTAAAGAATTTAATAACGGAGTGTATTATAAAAAGTAAAAAAAAGTGCTGATGTGGTTATTATTAATAAAGAACTCTTAGCTCCATGTGGATTATATTGTGGTGTTTGCGCTATCTATATTGCTGATAGAGATAACAATCTGAAATTTAAAGAACGTCTTGTAAATGTTTATAAACCCTTTTCAAAAACAGTTGAGGATGTAAAATGCAAAGGTTGTCTATCAGAAAAAAAAGAAGATATATTTGGATATTGCCAATTATGCCCTATAAGAGAGTGTATACAAACTAAAGGGATTGAAGGTTGTTATCAATGTGATGATTTTCCGTGTAAATTTATAGAAAATTTTCCAATACCTGTTGGAAAAAAAGTGATTTTAAGAGCAATTCCAAGATGGAAGGAAATAGGAACAGAAAAATGGGTTGAAGAAGAAGAAAAAAGGTATCACTGTCCTGAATGTGATAACCAATTGTTCCGAGGAACAAAGAGATGCAATAAATGTGGAATTTCTGTAGACGTTGATTAAATCAGTTTTATTCCTTAATTAATAAATACATTTTTTATTTATTTTTCGACTATAATTAAATCATGAGTAGACAGAAAATTGAGGATATAGTTAGAGCACAACTAAATTATACGTTAAAAGAAACTAATTTTGCTAATTTAGGGAAATTGTATAGAGGAAAAGTTCGCGATAATTACATTGAAGAGGATCAAAGGATTATTATTGCCACTGATCGGTTAAGTGCATTTGATCGAGTTATCACAACAATTCCTTTCAAGGGTCAGATGTTAAACCAGATCTCTTCCTTCTGGTTTGAAAAAACTAAAAATTTAGTGAAAAACCATCTTATTGAAGTTCCAGATCCAAATGTTTCAGTTGTTCATCAATGCCAAACTATTCCAGTTGAGATAATCGTGAGAGCATATATTACGGGTACTGCGTGGCGGAATTATTTAAAAGGCGAGCTTACTTCAGGAATAACGCTACAGAAAGGATTGAAAAAAAATCAAAAATTGGATGAAATTCTTGTCACACCCTCTACGAAAGCCGAATCTGGACACGATATCTATCTCTCGAAAGAACAGATTATAAAAGAAAATATGGTAGGAAAAGAACTTTATGAAGAAATGGAAGAAGCCGCATCGAAATTATTCAAATACGGTCAAGAGTATTGTAAAAAAAATGGACTTATCATGGTTGATACTAAATATGAATTTGGATTGAAAGATGGAGAACTCATAGTAATCGATGAAATTCACACTCAAGACTCATCAAGATTTTGGATATTGGATTCATATGAAGAACTATTTGAGAAAGGTAAGGAACCTGAGATTTTAGATAAAGAAATCTTTAGAGGATGGTTAATGGATACATATCCAAATATTTTTCCTGATATTAAACCTGATGAAGATATACCACCTATTTCAGAGGATATTAAAATAGAATTGGCAAAAACATATATGAAAAGTTATAAAAAGATTACTGGAGTGGAATTTAAGGCAGAAGTTGCAGATGTACACCAACGAATTCTTAAAAATTTAAAGGAGAACAATTACCTATAGAATTCAAGAAAATTTTAAATAATACCCATCAATATTTTATTGTATTATGTTATTTTCAATTCTCTTGATTCTTAATTTTACATTATTTATACTTGGTTTTATTTTTCTAATACTGGATCTCAAAAATTATACAGATAATCTATACAGCGATTTAAAAGGAAATGAATTACCTAAGCGTAGTTCAAGAAGCTTATTATTCAGCCTTTTAGCTCTATTACTAGCTGTAATAGTTAGCTTACAATACTATTAAGAGAAAACTTTTTTATGTTAAAAGTCTTAGAAAATCCTCTTTGAAAATAAAAATAAAGATCTACTAATTCCAAATTTTGACTCTAAATGTTTTTGAATTAGATTAAGATAATAGCTTAAAAAAGAGTGAAAAAAATCGAGTTCTAGCCGTTTTTGTCGAAGGCAATTATTTTTAAGTTAATAAGAATTAATAATAATATATACAACCTCTCTTTTCATAAATGGATTACCTAGAATTTATTTCACTTAGAAAGAAAAAAAAAAAATAATTTCTTCTTGAGTATAATGCAAGCTAATTTTATTGTCGAAATCATCATGACTAATAAAGAAATGGCAAGGGATCCTGTTGGTGAAACTATTAAACGAGATCTCCTAGCCAAAAAAGGTTATGATATGATTTCAAATGTTCGTAGTGGTCAATATCTTCGCATTCATATTTCTGCTGAT
>JBHLOJ010000093.1:2155-6503 GCA_048940605.1 Promethearchaeota archaeon | reverse complement strand
AATCCAAATGGTTCTTTAGATAATATCGCAGGAGTGTGTAATTTAGAACAAAATTGTATTGGATTAATGCCCCATCCAGAACGCGCATCAGAAGCAATTTTAAGTCCAAAGGGAACTGAGCATGGAAGATTATTTTTTGAGTCGATAGTAGAATTTATAACTCGGAGGTTATCGTAATGACAAAAGTAAGTGTTAATGGAGAAGAAATAAACGTTGAAATGATTAACGAGGAGTATGAAAAAGTAAAGGGATTACTAAATAGAGAACCGAATATTACGGAATTAGGCATGTTTGATGTAATGTGGAGTGAACACTGTTCTTATAAATCATCTCGCCCAAAACTAAAATTATTTGAAGATGCTGAAGAAAATTATGATTATGTTTTAGCTGGTCCTGGCCAAGATGCAGGAGTAATTGATATTGGGGATGGATATGCAGTAGCATTTCGAATTGAGTCTCATAACCATCCTTCTGCGATTGAACCTTACCATGGAGCTGCTACAGGCATTGGGGGGATAATTAGAGACATTTTGTGTATGGGTGTACGACCAATTGCTCTGTTAGATCCTTTGAGATTTGGTAGGTTGAAAGGTAACCCACATTCACAATGGTTATTTAAATATGTTGTTAAAGGCATTGCTGATTATGGAAACTGTACTGGTATTCCTACTATTGGAGGTGAGGTTGAATTTGATGATAGTTTTGAGAGTAATTGTATAGTAAATGTAGCATGTATAGGACTAGGAACAATTGAAGACTTTAAACACGCCCCAAGTAGAGCATATCACCCAGGTGATTATGTAATTTTAATGGGAGGATCTACAGGAAGAGATGGAATACATGGTGTAACTTTTGCTTCTCGTACTTTAACTGAGATGTCAGAAGCAGATAGACCTGCAGTTCAGATTGGTGATCCATTTACAAAAAAGATGATTATTGAAGCAACATTGGAAGCTATAAAGACTGGTTTTGTTAGAGGATTAAAGGATCTTGGTGGGGGAGGTTTAACTTGTGCAACAAGTGAATTAACAGGAGATGGGAACACAGGAGCAGATATAGATTTAAGAAAGGTATTTACAAGAGAACCAGGAATGAATTCCTATGAGATAATGCTCTCTGAATCACAGGAACGGATGGCTTTTATTGTTAAACCTGAAGGATTAGAACCTGTTCTTGATGTATTTAGAAAGTATGAAATGGCGTTTGCTGTTATTGGGAGAACTAATGATTCAAAAGTTCTTAAAGTATTTGATAATAATAATCTCGTTGTAAGTATACCTTCAAAAGCCCTCTCAGAGTCTCCAACTTTTAAACGAGAAGAAAAAAAACCAGATTATTTGGATAACTTATTATCTCAAAAAACGCCAAAACTGTCTTTAGGCTTGGATGAAATTATTTATAAATTAATTGCTTCAGAAAACATCTGTAGTAAAGAATGGGTTTACCGTCAATATGATCATGAAGTTGGAGTTCGTTCTGTTGTAAAATGTGGGGAGGGAGATTCAGGTGTTCTCAGAATTATAGATACGAATAAATTTATAGCTGCAAGTGTAGGTGTGAATTCAAAACATTGCTATTTAGATCCCTATCAAGGTGCTAAAGGAGGATTAGTTGAAGTATGTGGAAACGTAATAGCCAATGGTGCAAAACCAATGGCAATGGTAAATTGTTGCAACTTTGGTAATCCTGAAATACCTGAATCATTTTGGTATTTTTCAAGAGCCGTCGATGGTATGAATGATTTTTGCAGAAAATTAAGAATCCCTATTGTAGGTGGAAATGTATCATTCTACAACGAGGATGAGGTAACAAGGACAGCAATTAAAGCTACACCAGAAATTATGATTGTAGGTATTATTAGAGGGAAAGAAAACATTATTACGCTTCCTTTTAAAGGTAGTGGTGATGATATTTTCCTCATCGGAGAAACTAAAGCAGATTTAGGAGGATCTGAATACCATTCTGTTATTCACAATATTGAAGGTGGTAAGCCACCAGCTGTAGATGAAGATAAAATAAAAGCTACATGGGATTTTCTCTTTGAATTATATAATCGAAAACTTGTAAAAGCTAATCATGACGTAAATAAAGGTGGTCTTTTAATAACAATTTCGGAGATGTGTTTTAAAAATAAATTAGGAGCGATCCTTAATCTTTCCGATTGTTATGACAAAGAATTAAGAGATGATGAATTTCTATTTAGTGAATCCATCGGTAGATTTGTTATTGAAACAAATCCAAAAGATAAAGATCTTATTGTTAATCTCGCAGCACAATTCAAAGTAGATCTTAACAAAATTGGAATATTAAGCGAAACACCAGAAATTATAATTAATGGATTGAAATCAAAACAACTCAAGCTTGATGTAGAGAAAATGAAAAGATTATATGATTCCAGAATACCTAACTTAATGGAAATTTAATCATTTCGAAAATATTTTGTGCAAATAGGAAAATTTAATGAGGTATTGCGTGTTAGTGGAACAAAAGTTTTGAGAAAAAGTATGATTTTTAAACATTTTTTCATTTTTCGTAATTTGAAAAGATATATTTCATAAAGAGATCTATTTGAAAATTAAGTGCAATCTTTTCTATACTTCCAGAATAATTTTAGAAAAAACCAAAACTTTGAAATATCTTTGTGGTTTAACTACCATGTCAGATTATTTGGTGATTAAATTTGAGTCTTAGATGCCGTGCTTGTATAAGATGTAAGCAGTATATTATAATTCATCCTGATAATCCAATAAATCAAGTCGATATTAAAAATTTTGAAAGAAAACATACAGGTCATACTGTTATGACAGTTGATATTAATGAAGTTAAAGGAGCTTACGCACCATCTACAGATAATGGGAATGCTCAGACTTCAGACGAAAATGTCTAAATTTTTTTAAATTACCAATAAAAAAAAATTAAAGATTTAAAATTATTGTTCTATTTTAGTACCGCACCATTTACAGAATTTTTCAGTTCCCGAAAGCTTACTACCACAGAGAGAACATGTTTTTGCTTCTGCTGGGGTAATTACTGAAGCACCCACGATTTTTCTTCCTTCAACCTTTCCACCACATTGAGTACAGAACTTTGTTGTAGGTTTAAGAGGAGCACCACATCGTATGCATTTAGTTGGTTCTTTCATTTCTTCAACTTCTACCTTTTCCGTGACCTTTTTATATGGTGATACTTTTGGAGTCGGTGTTGTCGGTTCTTTCAGTTTCAGCTTTTTTTGACCTACTCTTGCTAAGAAAGCCGCAATCAACAGGATGATAACCACTATTAAAATGATGATTAAAATCCATGAAATGTCAATCCATCTATCAGTGTAAGTTACACCAGTATCGTAAGTCACATCAAAAGTGATTGTAGTAGAATACGCAGGATCATTGATTGGATCAAGATAAACAAAGAAGTACCAATTTCCTGAATGAGGAACCTGCCAAGTAGCTTGATTTATATCTGTTTCAGACTCTATAACTATTCCATTAACCCCATTCGTGATATCACTAAAATCTATTACATTTGCTGCATTATAATTCAAATTAAAGTCCACATCAATGGGGGTTACTCCATCAGTATACCATACCAGGAAATAATCATCAGCTTGATTAATTGGCAAAGATCCACTGTTCTGATCTGTATTTTCTCTGCTTAGGATATATGTTATAGAGATATTCCGAGTAAAAAGATCAAAGTCATAATAATCCATTAGATAGAAATCAATCTGATCAGTTGCGTTAAACTCCCATGAAATTGATGATCCTGGTTTTAAATAGATCCATTGGTACCAAAACTCATAATAGTATGGAGCTCCCATAAGAACAATTGAATTATTTTCGTTAATAGGCTTATTTGTTACAGTAAGACTTTCAAAGGGGTGATCCCATATTGCAAATGTGATATAACTTGATGATGTGTGAACTTCATACGTAATATCATTTCCAGATTCAATGTATTCATACTCATACCAGAACTCATCGTAATAAAGAGTCTCAGTTGAGCGGTAATTTACGTACCCATTTTCATCTGCCTCGGTAAAGGGAAACCATAATGCAACCCCAGCAAAAGGAAGTATAATTAATGCAGCCAAAATTATAAATAATATTCCACCCCCCACATATACCGGAGAGTAATACCAAGGACGATAATAATGTCCTGCCCACCAAGGAGAATACCACCATCTATAATACCATGGTCTATGGTACCACCACCAAGGACGATAATATCTATAATGTGGTCTATAATATCCATGTGAGTAAGGCCCTCTTGGAGAACGTGATGTTATCCGTGTAGCTCCTGTCCTTCCAAAAGGTCTTCCACCACCACGATATCCTCCACTAAATCCTCC
>JBHLOJ010000093.1:0-2055 GCA_048940605.1 Promethearchaeota archaeon | reverse complement strand
CCTCGAAATCCTCCACCAAAACCACCACCCCGAAATCCCCCACCTCCTCGAAATCCTCCTCCGCCTCGAAATCCTCCACCTCTAGGCATTTTCTATTCTGACACCTCACTTTCTACGACTTTAGGGATTTCTTTTTCTCGAAAAACATAATCTCGATTAATAGCTAATAAAAGTAGAATCATTGAAAGGATAGACATCGTTAATCCAACACCATCAATCATTATATCAGGAGAGGGTTCAGCAATCGCAAAAGCAATTCCAAACAATATCCATTCAAAAGCCATGAAAAAAATTGTTAATCCAGGTATAACCGTCCTAATTATCCACCCCGTTTGTAAGTTTCTAGTGTCAGAGAAACTTGTATAAATGATAGAGAACAATCCAATTAATCCAAATATTATCAAAAAAATACTAAATATATCAATGACTAACCATATTGCTCCATGTTTGGTGAATATATCGAGGTAAGGTACTATATTATAAGCTGTTCTTGCTTCGAACAAATGGAAAGTCACTTTCCCACCTGTAGGCAAAAGGCCAAGTAGCTCCATAAGATCAAGCTGATTCCCTGTAAAAAAGCCATAGGCACCAATTAATGGTAAAATAATTCCCAGAGTAAACGCTAAAATCGTAGAAACACTTGCAAACCAGAATTCCGCAACTCTTGTGTTTCTTACAGGAATAAGTCCAATTTCGTCAACATTCTGATCTGGAATGAAACTCCAACAATCATGAATGGTACAAACTCCAATTAGTTTCCCATTTTCAACTACCGGAACAACATTTACATTTAAATTACGCATTCGTGTAAATGCCTCTGTAACAAGGGTATCTAATGTTACTGGATTAATTGTATACATAGCTGATACAACTTTCTCTGTATTAGCATTACGTCCTTCAGCAACAACATCCTGAACGATATCAAAATCAGCTATAACGCCAAGAACTTTTTGTTCTTCACCTTCAACTACTACCAAGTCAGGAATCCCTATTTCTTTCATCTTTTTCGCTGCTTCTTGAATGGTCGCATTTGAGTCGATTACCCCATATTCGTCATCAATTACGAGATCTCGCACAATATATTCTTTTTTAGTTAAGGCCATAAAATATGCATCTTTTTTTTCTGTTAAATTAAGTTTCTACGATAGATACGCGAAGTAGAATATATAAATGTTTTTGTTAAACCAATTTAATCAAATAAATAAAAAGAATAATAAAAATTGGACTATATATCTTTTAAATATTGTAATATGTGAAAAGTAAAACCGCGTTATTATTAGTTAATTTTAAAAAAAATTCTTTAAAGAACTAAAAGAATCAATTATTTTAAAGGGAGTGATTTGAGATTTATCAGATTCAAAGAATTGTCCTTTACCTGTTTTTACTAAAATCCCTTTAATACCCGCATTTAATGCTCCTTGAATATCAGATTCAATATCATCTCCAACTACAAGAACTTCATCAGATTCCAATTTTAGTTTTTTTAACGCTAGTAAAAAATATTCTTTTGAAGGTTTACCGAAAATTACTGGTTCAGTTTTAGCTGCTTTTGCGATCATATGAACAAAAGATCCAGTATCTAAAACAGGTTCACCTTTACGGTCGAGATAATACCAATTACCTTGAGTTCCAAGTAGTTTTGCTCCCTTTAACACAAATTTAAAAGCTTTATTTAAACGGTGCACATCCCAATTGTCATGGAAATCTCCAATTATTACAAATTCAGGTATTTCAGAACCTCTCAATTCTGGAAATCCCTGAAACTCCTTCTCAACTTCAGTAGTTGTTAAAAAAAAAGATTTTTTATCTGGATATTTGGATAAATACTCTTTTAATGCAATAATAGGGGTAAATATCTCCTGTTCATCAATAGTAAAGCCATATTGCTTTAGAATTTCTAAAACTGTTTTTGGTGACTTACTATCGGTATTTGTAAAAAAAAGAAATTTTAAACCTATTTCACGAAGTTTCAAAAGAGTTTCAACAGCCCCGGGAATTGGAACTCCTTTAAAATAAAGAGTTCCATCAATATCTGTTAAAATCCCTTTTATACTA
>JBHLOJ010000009.1:0-52953 GCA_048940605.1 Promethearchaeota archaeon | reverse complement strand
TGTGTCAGGAGGTACCCTTAGCATGAAAAAATCTTTTGTAAGAAAGATAAGCTCGGAAGGAATTCCTTTTACTGAAGATACTTTTATTATCTCCCACCTAATAAGGTTAGCTAGAATCGCTTCTAGATTGATAATACCCTCTAAATCTCTATCTTTTACCCAAATATTCAGCTCTGATTTGGTAATTACTCCGTAGTTTCTTAGGATATTAATAATCATTCGGTTGATGTCATCATGATAACAAAAGATAAGATTTTGTTCCTTCGTAAGAGACGGATAGACTGATAAACGCTGGAAAAGTGAAGGAATCATTTGTAGATAAAAATCATCATCAAGGTTTTGAAGAATTAATTGCGCGACATTGGGCATTGCTCCTTCATACATATCTGGATCATCATCTAACGTTAAAAATAAAATGATATAATAACCTAGTTCCGGTCCTGTATAATATGATAAGATATTCATTGAGCCAAAGGTTAGAGTTATTGTTCCTTTTTCGCCAGAATATTCATGAGTGCTATAAACTTGCATCAATGCCTTATCACTTATAGAAATATCTTTAGGATATTTAATTAAAATTTCTGTTCCTATTCTTTCATCCCATTTCATCACTAAGATACCTAATGGTTTTTGGTCTTGAGTCTTTTCAGTTTTGTGTTTTAGTTTTGTTTTAAGTGGTTTTTTACTCTTTTTAATTTCGATTCCTAATATATCTCCCATTGAAAGTCCGATATTCCCCCATTTATCTCTCACTATCTCGCCAACAAAAATTTCTTTTGTTTGATATAACAAAGATTCGGAGATAATTTTTTTGCCTTTAATTTCCTTTTGCATCTGTCTTACATTTTTAACGAAAGTTGGAATTGTCGCATGTTTATATACCCTATATCCGACAATGCTTCCAATAACCGCAATAGCCCCGAAAATGATTATTAAAAAGTAGAAAGTTGGCATACCGGGGAATATCTCTTCCATTCCAACTACAATTGTTATGAAAAATTCTTCTGAAAAATAATCTTCTCTAGTTATATTGACAATCCCTGTGAGAGTTTTTGATGCGAAGAAAGCATTCACATTGCTAGTTGGGAAATTAAGAATGTACGTTCCATTAACAGACTCGTTGAAATGATATTCAATTTCATTCATAATAAGTATTACAGAAGCATTTAATAGAGGAATCCCTCCCCGTGTAGGATCCTTTAAATTTATCTCAATTTGAACTATTTTCCCTTGGACAACATTTGTTTTAAAATTCTTAAAATTATTGCCCAAAGAATACTCAAGTTCTCGTATTTGGATAGTAAAACGAATCATGGCGTTTTTATACTCATAATTATCTTTCTCTAATGTAACAATTATTAAATATTCACCTGCAGTTCTATTTTCAGAGTCAAAATCTAAAACATGAGATCCATCATCTTCTTGAATTAAAGTTCCTTCGCCATTTGCAGTAACATTTCCATATAAATCATACCTTTCCCACATATAATACTGAGTTTTTAAATCTATAATACGAACCCCTGTTAAAGCATCTGTATATAAAAATGTAAAATTATATTCATCTTTAACATATATGAATTCTATAATTTTTGCTATTGATGACTCCCCATTTATCAAGGTTAAGCGTTCATATACAATAAAATCAAAATCTTTTGTTACGGAATTATAATTTTCTTTAACTACACGGAATCTCATGGTATAATGGTCTGCATCTATTAAAGATGTATCTATCGTTTGAAAATATTCTCCCAAACCGGGATAATAGTTAACAACTCCAATTATTTGAGGAGATTCTCTAATCACATAGTTCACCGTTCCCAAAGTTTCATAAGCAACATTTCTAGAATAACTTATTTTAAAGGAAAGACTAAAATTAACTGGTTGGTTCGTTTCTATTACCGCTGTGATTTTGGAATCTTTAATTAAATTATTTAATGATTTTGTTCCTTGACCTGGAAGAGTATTAGATATTGTATATGTTTGACCTCCAATCGTAATATTCATCCCAACTTGAGAGGGATATAGATATTCACTACCACTTTTTATATCATTAACTAATAATTTTGCATAATCTTCCTCCCAATCATAGTTTTCTAGGCTTAATTGACAAATTCCTCCATTTGGAATACTCTGCTGATTATACGAAACATTTATAGTCTCTAAGTGCGTGTTCTGATAAAAAGCTTGGAAATATTCAACCTTAATGATGGCATCAAAAATAACATTGGGATTACTATCAACTGTAAATATATATTGATTCTCTGAAGAATAAATGGTTCTATCATCTATTATTAATAAACCATTACCATTTTCATCTCCAGAATGAAGAGAATATTTAAAGCCATCTGCAGTAGAGATATTTAAATTCGTGAGGGTAGATAAGTTTACTTTCTGCCATGTAGCGGTGTTGTAGCAATTTTGAATTATAAATGTAATATTTTTAATTGTCCATCCTTCGGATTCAGATAAAAAAGAAATGGTATCCGAGATGTTATATTTCATATATTGAACATTAATATCATTTCTAATAAAGGACGCATCAGCGATTACATTTACTGTATTATTGAATGTTCCACTAATAATGAATTCAAAGTTATTATCTTGTGTAGGGCTTTCTTTATTTATAACGAGGGTTAATCCGGTCCATACTCCGAGATTATAATCATATCCTGCATGATTAGAGATATTGAATATTCTATTGACACCATAAGGATCTAAGATGGATATATTTATATCAGATATATTAGCATTCCATGAGATATTATAAATATTGAATATTATTTGTGTTAAGTTCCAGTTTGAATTAATACTTGGGAGCGAAAATCTAAAGTTATGATCGATATCTTGAAAAATGCTCGTTTCAGTAGTAAAACTTTCAGAAATTTCCCCATAAGCTTTTACCGAGAAATCAATACTATCTGACCAATAAACTGATTGTACTGAGTCATCATTTTGTGATTGATTCAAGATTAAATCATTTTTTAAAATATTTAATTGAAGGAGGAGATCTTGAGGAATCGAATATCCTGGTTTTTGGGCTGAAATAAATACTATGTAGGTAATATCACTTTCTAAACTCTCTGTGTTTATTATTGAATAGTGAGTTCCGATATAATCATTATCGAACCCAAAAGTCCCAGATTGAACAAAATCTGCTCCCTTAAATATTTCATATCTCATTATATCGCTATAAGTAGGACCTAATAAATATTCAGCTCCTATCGCTTTACTCACATTGAACATTATCCTTAATTTTAACTGGGAGCCCCATTGCACAGATATATATTCTGATGGATTAAGAGATATAAGTTCTGTTTTATAATTTTCTAAAGAAACTTCAATATAAATGTAAAAGTCTTCTGCAGCAGATACTGTAAAATTTGTTTCTGTAATTAACGTTTTAGTAATACCAGTCATATTAAAATTTCTTAAAGCTCCAAAGAATTCCAGTTGTAAGGAATAATTGCTGTTTATCCCTGAAGAATTCAACCACCTTAATGTGGCTATACCATTATTATCGGTGGTTAAGTTTACAATGCTTTCTTCTGTATTCGTAGAGGTTAATAATAATTTTACCCCGTCCACTGGTTGCTTAGTAATAAGTGTCTGAATATTAAAATTAACTGTTGTCAAACTCGCTTGAACTTGAATTGAAGAGTTCGGAATTGTAAGATCCCCTGATGCAACTTTAATAATATTTGGAATATAATTATTATCTTGATAATAGACGGAATAATTATATTGATAAGGAAGCGTGTTTTTCCACCAAAATCTTGCCTGCCCTCTGCTATCGATCGAGCAGTTTTGGAGCTCATGAGAATTGTTGCCAACTATTATCCACCCAGAATCCAGCAAAACATCGTCAATATCAACTATTTCAAAGAAATTCGAACTAACATTACATATCAAGTTGATTATTTGAAACGATTGATTGATTAAGATTGCCTCAGAGGTAATATTTACAATTTCGATATAATTTCCAATATCTGAAGTTATTGAAGCTGTAAAATTATATTCTGCCTGAATTAAGTTCAGAAATGAGGCTGTTCCATTATTATTTGCGCTAACACTTTGGATTAAATTTGTATGATTAAAAATTGAAACATTTGTATAAGGTAATGAATTTCCATATAAATCTATAACATTAACTTGAATGTTACTGTAAATTGTTCCTCCTGGATTCTGTTCAGTTCCTATGGAGTAAAAAGAATTAGGATCATATTGATTATAATATTCAGTTTTAATCCAGTTGTTAGATCGCGTTACATTTAAAACCCTAATCTCATCTAATAAACCATCAAAATCATATGAAGGATTCGCACATTGAAATTCTCTAGTGCCATCTATATTGAGGATTGCACTTATACCTGTGCCAGATCCTACTTCATAGCCATCCTTATAAATACGAATTAAATCGTTTGTTCTATCAACCACTCCAATTATATATGTCCAAGAATCGAATGTTATACCAGCACTAGGGCTCCCCACATTACTAATTCCATCAGTAATATGAAATGATAAACTATCCCCAGTTGTTGGAGTTCCAAAACAATAACCTATATCAAAAGTACTAGAACCCCCTTTATAAAGTGGAATTTGTAATGCACCTGTACTTGTATCAATATTTATCCACATACTAACCATAAAACTATCTATACCAAAATCAAGATGCCCATCTGCTGGATTTCCTACACTGAAACTGCCATCGGTTCCATAATTATATGCATTTCCTATTTGACCTGTTGTTGGGCGTAAAATTGTCCCAGAAATAATGCCATTTTCATTGTAAGAAGTAGAATCTACTGTAACTCCACTAGTTTCTGCAAGGTGCCACACGCCTCGATAAGATCCTTCCCACACACCAGTTGGATTTTGGCGAGAATTCATAGTAGAATTTCCATAATACATTCGAATATAGGTGTCTAGGGAAGCTGAAAGTTCAGGTATTCTTACCCAAGCAATCAAAAGTGCATGTGTTCCATTATAATTTTGATTAAATAGTTCAATCTCGTGATCTAACCACACAGCTCCCAGAGAAAAAGCAATATCATCACCATCTTCTTGAACATCATAATGTAAGTCAGAATCAAAAAAAGATATTAATAGAGGAAAATTAGAATGACCCCCTTCACCAAAAATTCTCTTATGGTCAATTTTAATAATTTTATAGTGATTGAAATAGGACTCATTTGGGGGAATTTCATCTTCGACTTTTGTTTCATTGCTTAAAGAATAGAAATTGTTTATATCCATTTGATTATTATACTCCGTTTTTATCCAATCAACTGATCTTGCAACTTTTGAAACACGGACTTCATCAATTTGACCAAGCCAGGGATATGTCCAGTCTACGCCTTCAGGGTAATCACCATGTCCGATCCTAAAAGGATAAGGGAGTGCTGACAAAATATTATCACTTTTTACTAAAGTATTTGTGTCTTGCTCTCCATCTACAAATACTTTCATAAGAGCACCATCATAAGTTGCAACAACGTGATGCCACTCATCTGCTAATAAACCTTGTGCAACGAGAAGATCATAATCATCCCCATGGAGTTGAAACCTTAAGATAGGGCTATCTGGTGAAAGTACTAACCGATATCCATTATAAAAGCCTTTATGGTTAAATGGTCCCATCCACGGGTGAATACTAGGGAATTTCATCCATAATTGAAGTGAAATTTGATTCCCAGTGATATCTAGACTAGTTTCATTACCACAATCTATAAAATGGTTGGTAAAATTTTGTCCATAACCTATCGTTCCCTCTATACGCGAGGGAATATAGCTCAGATCTCCGTTTCCTCCTTGCCCATGATTACTATAGATACTGCTATCAAAATATTCATTAGGTGTTCCGTTACCAATTTCCGTAAGGTGCCATACTCCAACATAATTTGATTCCCAAACACCTAAATGGTTCTCTTGAGTTTCCATTGTACCATTTCCATAATACATTCGAATTATAGTGTCTTCAAAAGGAGAAAGTTTAGGAATCTTAATCCAAACTATTAAATGAGCATGTGTAATATTATAATTTTGATTAAACAATTCTATTTCATGAAATAACCAAGAAGTAGCATTTTTAAAGGCAATATCATCTCCATCTGGTTGTACTTTATCATGCAAATCTTGGTCGAAAATTGAAACAAGGACTGGGAAGTTAATAAGATTACTTGATCCAGAAACCTTTGTGTGGTCAATTATAATCTCTTTAAAATATTTAAAATCAAAAATATTTGGAATGTAAACATTTTTAGCATTACCTATAGAATAGAAACTGTGGGGGTTGTACTGATTAATAAATTCTGTTTTGATCCAATCAACAGAACGAACAACGTTAGAAATACGAATCTCATCGATATATCCGTCAAAAGCTTGGTCACCCTTACCTATCCATACTGAATCGCTAGTTGATGCAATTGAACCTGATACGGGTTTACTAAACACGGCATTTCCGTCAACGAATATAGTTGCATTAGTCCCGTTATATACCCCTACAACATGATACCATGTTGTTAGTTGTTTGTTGCTATCACTCACCCAAATTTGACCTGATGTTCTCACAGAGAAAGTAAGTTTCCTGTTACCATCCCAATCTTGAAAGAGAGCGTAAGAATCACCTTTACCAGCAATACCTGTTCCCCATTGGGGAGCTAAATCCTCTTGTAATTGTACCCAAGCTTCAATTGTCACAGATGTACCCGTAATTTGTACGCTAGGACTATTTTCACAATTGATATAATCATCTATTCCATCAAATTCCTGAGCATAACCGATTTTTCCTGAAATCCTTGAAGGAACATAACTTGGAAAGCCCCCTCCACCTCTGCCATCATTATCATTAGATGAACTATCTTTAAATTCACCATAAACACCAGTTCCAAGTTCTTTTAGATGCCAAACTGCTGCATAACCAATATTCCATACTTTGGAAGGATTTTCTCGAGCTTCCATTAATGAATTTCCATAATACATGCGAATAATGGTATCTTCGGAGGGTGAAAGCACAGGGATACGAACCCATGCAATCAGATGGGCATGAGTACTATTATAGGTTTGGTTATATAATTCTAGCTCATGATCTAACCATTGAAAATCATTTGAAAAAGCAATGTCATGACCACTAGATTGCGTATGGTCATGGAGATCTGAATCATAAATTGAGATTAATAGGGGAAAGTCAATAAGATCTTCAAAGCCAGAGACTTTCGTATTGTCAATCGTTATTATTTTATAAAATTTAAAATCATCTGCACTGATAGGATGATTTGAAGATAGGATTGAGTTGGTTTTATTACGATCATTATTGACATCCTCCTCCCTAACGCTATTTTGATATTCGAATAAATTAAATATATGTGAGTTAAAAATTAATGAAACCATTAGATTAATTAATAAAAATCCTAAGAGTTTGATTCTCTTTTTTGAGCTTCTATGAAATTTATTAATAACCATGATCCTATACCTATTATTTCTTGGTTTAAATAATATTTCTTAAATTTACATATGACAATTCAACTATTTAATATTGGAGTAATGTCTATATGATCAAAATATGATGAAATTAGGGTTTTTTTTTTAAAAAATTTGGAGAGTTCTTGTATTTATTTTGCAAACTAATTCCTAAATTTTAGTTAGAAATGAGATTCTATTTCTTTTAGTTACTATACCAAATATCTACTAATCACTTAACTTAAAATTTAAATCTTACCTTATTTAATATTATAAATTTACTCAATGAAATTTCTCTATTAGTTTTATGATAGATCAGACTAGTATAAGAAAGAATGAAGTTGTTATAATAAAAGGTAATACATCGAAAAAGAGTGTTTTAAAGGGAATTAAAATAGTCGGGGGAATATCTAAATTCATTGAAGAGGGAAATCAAGTTTTTATTAAATTTAATTTGAATTTACCCTTTAGGTTTTCTACAAACACTAACTTTGAAGTACTTAAATTATTAATTGAATTATGTAATAAGATAGGAACAAGAAAAGTATATTTAGGTAGCTTTCCATCTGAGGGAAGCTCAATAGACACGCTTGTTAAACTAAAAAGGTTATTTCAATAATCTTGATGCGGATTTTTAATTCTAATGATGAAAAAACGAATTTTTATTTTTGAATTTGTTTCAGGTGGGGGTTTTAACAAAGTTAATATACCAATTTCACTTTTTTGCGAAGGTTTTGGAATGTTGCGATCAATTACTCAAGACTTTAAATTAATAGGATTTGAAATCTACACTTTATTGGATTATCGAATTCATCATCTATCAAGAATTCTAACAGTTGATAATTTTATAAAAATAAAGAGAAAAGACAATTATATAGAACAATTTAAAATTCTTGTAAAAGAATGTGAATATGCTTTCATTATTGCTCCAGAATCTGCAAATGTTCTTTATAACTTAACTCAAATTGTTAAAAAATCTAATAAAATACTTCTAAGTACTAATTTAGAAGGAATTAAAATTGGTACGTCTAAGATAAAAACCTATAAATTTTTTCGCAAGTATGAAATTACATCACCTCAAACTTCATTAATACCTTTAAAGAATAATAATCTGGATCTTGAGTATATAATTCAGAAATTCCAAGAATTAAAAAAACCTATCATAATTAAACCCGAAGATGGAGTTGGTGCTGAGTTAATCTACTTTTTTGAGACAGAATCTCAGATTAAGAATTTTTTTCAAGATTTTAAGTATAAAATTGAATCAGGTAGAAACTATATTCTTCAAGAATTCATTAAGGGTATAGATTTAAGTATCTCATTAATAAAACCAGCTACTTCAGTAGATTCAAACTCTAAATCTCCTTTTATTTTAAGTATAAATTCTCAAAATATTACCATTAAAAATTCTAATTATGAATCTGAATATTTTGGGGGATCCACACCTATAGAGAATCATGAAAAAACTTCTATTGAATTGACTAAGCTTTTAGAACAAATTGATTTTTCACAATTTTCAGGATATTTTGGAATTGATTTAATAAGAGGAGAGGATTCCAGATTCTATTTTATTGAAATAAATCCTAGATTAACAACATCGTATATTGGATTGAGAAACATTCTTAATTGTAATCCAACCAAATTGATTTTGGAATCAAAATTAAACGGTTTAGAACCAAAGGATGTAAAATTAAAGCACCATTCTCTCTTTACAAGGATTGAGTTGGTGTATTATAAACCAAAACTTAACAATAAAAATAAGGAAGAGTTAACCCAAAGGTTAATAAATCTGATTCCTGAATTAGTTACTCCCCCTATTTCATTGAGTAAGTCCAATAAATATACATGTTTTATTGCGACAAAAACAGAAAGTTTAACCTCGTCTGAGCAAAGAATGCAAGAAATAAAGCAACTATTTGAAGATTTAAATTTTAAAATTGTTAAATAAGCATTAGCAATATTATTGTGAATCCACTATAATGCAATAATAAGGAAATTATTAAGCAGTTTTCAATTTTTATTCCCTTTTTTACGTTCAAACTATATGAAAGTAACCACAAAGACCAAACTTGAAAAATAATCATAAGAATTTTGTCAATAAAATTAAATATATTTATGGAAAGGAGTGCCATAAATTCAAAAATATAATGTAAAATAAGATAGATAATCATAGGAACCTGAATCAATGCAAATGATATGAACAAATTTAAACTATTCTCGTATTTCTTATA
The DNA here is from genome assembly GCA_048940605.1 of Promethearchaeota archaeon. Lineage (GTDB taxonomy): Archaea > Asgardarchaeota > Lokiarchaeia > Sigyniarchaeales > SOKP01 > Loki-b32. The sequence goes on along the minus strand of JBHLOJ010000009.1, from coordinate 43,267 downwards.
GAAAAATCGAGAGATTGACTCAACAATTATAAAAAAAGCGAAGAAATTTAAAATAAAGCTGAATTTTATTAAAATTTGATACAATGGAAGTATATTATCTTGGTTAATATCAATAAAAAATAATAAAAAAGAGCTAAAATTATTCAAAGAGCTAAAAATCGTGCCTAGAATGATTACACCAATAGAAATTAATATTGTGTAAATTCTGTCTTTTTTATTAAATAATATGAATCTTTTAGATGTTAAGGCCATTAATTTTTTTAAAATAATGGATTTAAATTCTCTATGTGGCATTCTAATTGTTTCAATATTGTCTTTTAGAGAGTTATAAGCATAAACACCTAGATCTTTTAAATAATATTTTTTATCTTCTTTTTGCTCAATAAGTTCGGATAAGGTTTCTAAATGGTGGTATATTGTACCAGTACTTACACCTAACTCTTTTTTAAGATAAGTAAAGGATGTATATTTGTTATCTCCAATGATTTTAATTATTTTCCTACGTATATCATGACCTAAAGCATAATAGAAACTTGATTCGAGGTCTAGATCTTTTTCCTTTTTCGAATTCTCATTTTTGTGTTCGCTGATAGCAAATTAACCTCCAGATTCGTTTTCTACTGTAGATAATACATTAATTATATTGATAATAATTAAAACAAAGCCAAATACACCTAAATAGAGTCCAAGACCCGCATTCTTGATAAATTCTATTTCTTGGGAAATATAATCTATAAAAAAAAGTAATTGGAAACCTAATCCTACAAAAGATAAAATAATCGATTTAATTCTAAATTCCAAACTAAATATAACTAATAGATTTGCTATAAGGCAAATTATACCACTTATTAATGGAAAGAGATATAAAAATGAATTTTCAATTTGTAAATCTGTATATAAAACATACAATTCAATTAAATTATAGTCTGAAAGCCAATTAAAAAATTCAGATAATATTAGGAGAATTGGACCACTTAATCCGAGTATCAAAACAAAATAAATATTTTTTAACTCCATTACTTATCATTTTGAACTTATCAATATTATTTAAAACGCTATAGTTGAAATACTATACAAATTCAAAAAGAATAATAATAAAATAAATTCTGAAAATATTAATCTTTCTTGAAGCTCTCAAAATCAATTATAATAATCAATCAAAATTTTTTCTACATTAACAACACTGCTTATAGTATTAATATTTATTATTATTTGTGTCCTAGATGAATATATAAATATTTAATTAGGAGATTAAATTAAGTTTTTTAATTTCAAAGAAGATAATTTTTACACTAAGAATAATTATAATGTCAAATTCCAACCATGGTATACAGGACACAGAAAGTATACATTTATCTAAACCTTTAAACGAGAAAATACCAAATGAAAAGTTAACAGGTTCTTCCTCATCACAAAGAATTGCGTCAATCGATTTTGTAAAGGGCTTTGCTATGGCTTTTATTATTTTAGCTCACTCTGCATTATCCTGGTTCGACGATGATTGGAGATATATTTATGGTCTTGTATTTGCTTTCTTAGATATATTAGGACCATCATTATTTGTCTTTCTTTCCGCTCTTAGTGTAATTTTTAGCATTAAAAAAAAGAAGGGCGTGCTCTCAGAAAAAGCAATTAGAAAGAGAATTTTTACACGAGCACTTATGATTATCATTTTAGGAGTTATTTTCAATCCAATCTCTTTAGGAACAACAAATTTAGAAGTACCGTTTCCCTTGAATTTATGGGGTTGGAACTTTTTTATGTTCATAGGTTTCTCTCAAATATTTTCTTATTACGTGTTAAAATTACCTAAAATTTCTCGCGGAATTATAGGCGTTATTGTTATTTACATTTCACCATTTATCAGACAATTTCTATTTGATTATAAAAGTACAAATGCAGGTATTTGGATCCTACATTTTATAATAACATCTCCACTCCCTCAGGTGCCATTTCTTCCATGGATTGCAATCTGTTTTATCTCTACAATATTTGGAGAATCTCTCTATGATGCTATGATAAGAGGACCCGGGGAAGCATATAAAAACCTATTTCGAATGTTTCTATATTGGGGTCTTTTCTTAGCAATAATGGGGATTTTTGGACCAGTTGTAAAAGACTGGAAACTTATAACAGGTTTAAAATTACAAACCGCAAGTACTATTGATGAAACTGAATATTATTTTATAGATTTATTGCGTATTGCAAATCAACAGGACTATTATCAATTCCCTGGTATGCCCATTTTCATGATAAGAAGTACAACCTCAAATATGTTTTATAATCTTGGTGTAGCTCTTATTATCCTATCTATATGTTTTTATGTTATAGATATTAAGAAAAAATCCAATGATATAATTAAAATGGTATTATTTTATGGTAAAGTAAGCATGTCATTGTTTATTATACACCATATTTTTCTACCACTATATCTAGGTCAATTTTCGATTGTATTTTTGCCTCTTATATATGTAGCATATTGCGGCTTTCTCGGGCTACTAATGTATGTCTGGCATAAATACTTCAATGGCGTAGGTAGTCCCGAATGGCTAATGGGTCAACGATCTTGAAATACAGTTGAAAACACAAAAGAAGAATAATTCTAATAAATCTATATTGTTATTATAACATTTCCTCCGTATGTAAATATATAAATATCCTCAAAGAATAATATGAAATATTAATAAGTGATTTTATTAGTACTGTAATTCATTAATTTCATAATGGAATAAAATATTTTAAATTTAAAATTTCAAGGAGATATAGATAATATTTATTTTTGACAAGGTGCTTTAATATGTCGGAGAAAGGACAGTATAAATTCAAGATAACACTTTTTGGGCCTGGTGGAGTGGGAAAAACATCCTTATTATTAAGGTATATTAAGGATTATTTTAGTGACGACCTTAAGAAGACTATAGGAAGTAATTTCCTTATTAAGGATGTTGGAATTGATGGAAAAGATGTCCGTCTTCTCCTTTGGGATATTGGAGGACAACCCCAATTCCATAAGTTAAGAACAATATATTTTAAAGGGAGTAATGGCGCTCTCGGCGTATTTGATTTATCCTCAAGCCAAACCCTTTTAAAAATTCCTGGTTGGATAAGTTCTATTAAGAAAACAGTAAAAAAGACGATACCTATGATTCTTTTAGGCAATAAAGTCGATTTGGACCGAGAAATAGACAAAGAAGAAGCAGAAGATTTAGCAAAGAGATTAAACTGTGAATATTTAGAGACTTCTGCTAAAACAGGTGAAAATGTGGAACAGGCATTTGAAGAAATTGCAAGAGCTTGTCTGCAGAATACTGGGGAAATATAAATTATCAAATAATTTTTTATCTAATATTATAAAATCTTTAAGTTTTTAAGTTCTTTAACTAAATCTTCTTTATTCGTAAATTTAATTCCGATTATCCCTAGTTCTTGGGCGCTTCGGACGTTATTTATCCCATCATCAATAAAAACAATCTCTTCTGGTTTGCAATCAGACTTTTCAATGACATATTTGAATATTTTCTTATCTGGTTTTGTCATATGGACTTCATGAGATAAGATAAATTCATCAAAATATTCAAGAAAATCCCATTTTTTTTTAATAAGATACTCCCAATGACTTGAATTTATATTTGAGAGACAGAGAAGTTTAACTTCATTATTTTGTTTTATTTTCTCTATTATCTCAACTATTTCAGGATTAAAACCAGAAACAATACTATTAAACGCGTTATAAAAATCTTTTTGATCAAGTTCACAAACTTGGAGTAAATCACATGCTAAATGATAAAATTCATCATCATTCATCAGTCCTTGATGGTAAATATCAGATTGACGGAAAAATTCTAAAATAATAGGAGTTTGGGGTTTATTAAGAGGAGATTGAGAAATGATTTTATTATAGAAATTTGAGAAATCTAAATCTACAATCACTCCACCTAAATCAAAAATAACAGTTTTAATTACGTTCATTTTCTAAAGTAGACTTTAGTCGAGAATTTTCTAAACGGTTTTGGCAATTTATACTTTGGAAAACTTCTTGTATCATCTTCCAGCATTTCTAATAGTTTATCCAATTTTTCATTGTTAATTTGCTCAGAAGTTTGCTTTTTTTGGCCAAATGGTTCTCCTATTAATCTTTTTCTTATTGAGATAGTCTGATTTTGTTGTTCCTTTTTACCAAGTATAATTGTATAGGGAATCCATTCAATTTCAGATTGTCTTATTTTTTTACCTACAGTTTCTTCTCGATCATCAAAATCAGCTCTATATTCCTGACCATTGATAATGTCAAGAATTTTCTCAGCATATTCATTTTGATCCTCAGAAACAGCTATAATCCGTACTTGAATTGGAGATAACCAAGTTTTAAATCCTGGAACTAACCTATCCTTATTTCGGATAGATGATTCTATTAAACCCCATAAAACTCTCTCAATAGCACCCGTTGGAGAATTGTGAAGAATAATCGGATGTTTTAATTGACCATCAGTATCTATGAAAGAGATATTATATTTCTGTCTTTCTACTCCGTCAGTATCTCTCATATATTCTAAAGAACTCTCAACATCTATTTGATTGGTTGCCAATGTAGCACTTTTACCTTGAGCAGAAAGCACATTCCTTTCAAATTTTAAGATATAATAGTAATATCTATCATCCCATAGTTCTAAAAGGGCGGGGTTTTTTTCTGTTTTTATTAGATCTATTATCCAATCCTTGTTTTCTTTATAAAATTCTTGCGTTGCTCTAAAAATAACATAACTTTTTATACCTAAATCGTTTTCAAGGTTCTTAATTAGTTCATATTGCTTTTTAAACTCATCAACAGAAGAATCTAAATCTTTACACATAGTATGCATATCTGGCATTATAAATCCGCGAAGTCTTCTTAACCCAGATAACTCGCCTTCTTGTTCACGTCTAAAAGCGTATTGTTCATACTCATATGCTCTTAATGGAAGATATTGTGGCTTTAAATTCATCTGTGAGAATAAATCGAAAAGAAGAAAATCACACGCATATCTTAATAAGTATCTATCTCTTCCTGATTCAACCCAATAACTTCTAGCGGGGAATCGAGCTGTCTGAGCTGTCAACTTCTTATTTTTAACTGTATACATAACAGGGGTATCTATTAATATTGCCCCATAGTCTATTAATCTGTCTTCTATATAATTTTTTATTAGATTCTTCATTATGATTCCTTTAGTGTACCATCTAAAATTCCCCGCATCGGTATTAGGATCGAAATCTACTAATTCAAAATCTTTTATTACCTTTATATGAACGGGTTCTACTGATTTATCTACCATTCTGGAACCTAATTCAGATTTTAGAAACGAAATAAATTCCTCATCTTTAATCTCTTTTGGGGGTAATAACATTTGATTTTGATCAAAATTTAAATCAATTTCTTTACCATCTATTAAAATTAATTTGAAGACAGAATTTTTAAGTTCCTCCTCAGGCTTGATGGCTAATTTAACATCTCGGTACATTTCTGCTAATTCATGTCCTAAACAGTTGATTTTAAAGGATTTATACCATCCGAAAGGAGAAAATTTTGCCTCAATCCCCTTTTCTTCTAAATTATTGGCAATTTTAGGACATACTTCCATAGCAGCGGGTTCATTACTAAGAAACTTGCTTAAATGAGCCCATGGATATACCAAAACTTTATCTACACGATACATACTTCTTTCTTTAATGAGTTCTATAATCTTCCTGGATTTTCCTTTTATTTCGCCTCTTTCGATCTTTTTATTAAATTCTCTTATTTCTTCATTTTTTTGATTCACTTGTTCGGGAAATCCTGTAATTTGTAATATTGCGGATTCAATCTCTTCAGCACCTTGTTTTGCAATTAAATCAGTATCGTATGTATCTTGATCTTCAACAGATACATAACAAACCAAAACAAGTCCCTCCATTTTAATATAATCTTCCGCAAATTCTTGAGGATTACTGGTTGCCTCTTTATTTTTAATAACCTCAACATCCTGTGAGTGAATTAACAAGATTTTCATCTTAGATCATTTTTTTTTATTGTTAAATAGTACCTTATAATAAATTCTAAATACTTTTCTTACTTTTGATATATAATTATATTCAGAATTCAAATTAATTGTTACTAGAATTTATCTCTATAGTTATGAATCTTAAAAAAGCTTTTTCAGAGATTAATAATTTGTTAGACATTTTATATCACGATAGAGAAAGTATTTTACACTTATCTCGTGATATCGTTCGAGATTGTAGTATTGGGATAAAAAATGTTCACAGACAAGAATTTGAGAAGTGCCAAGAGAAAGTAAATGTAATTAAGGCAAATCACGGGAATTTAGTTAAGTTGGTGAATAAAAATCTTGATTTTTTTTCTAAATACCTGAAAACTCCGGAACAGGAGTTTACAGAATTAATGGCTTTTCATTCAATTATAACTAATACAAATATTCCTACTCCCTCAGAAATGAAAATTAATCCATTGAATTATGCTTTAGGCTTAGCAGATGTCATTGGTGAACTGAGAAGATATGCTTTAGATAATATAAGAAATGACCATACTGAGGGTTTGAATGATATTTTAGAAAATATGGATGAAATATATACATATCTCTTTTCCTTAGACTATCCAGTTGGAGTTACTCAAGAATTAAGACATAAAGTTGATGTAGCAAGAAATATTATTGAAAAAACTAGAGGAGATGTGTCATTAGCAATTCAAATGAATGACTTGAAAAAATGTTTTGAAAATGAATGAAACGAGGAAACGAGTTCTGGTTGCTGGAACTTTTGATCTTATTCATGCTGGTCATATTTACCTAATAAGTGAAGCAGCAAAATTAGGTGATGTTTATGTTGTAGTAGCAACGGACAGAAATCGTGAAATATTTTCCGGTGAACGTCCAATCGTACCTCAGGAACAGAGATTAGAAGTTATTAAAAATATTAAAAATGTGAAAGAAGCAAGATTGGGTAGAAATGATAATGATACTCTTAAAACTGTAGAGGAAATAAACCCACACATAATTCTTCTCGGTCCCGACCAAAAATATAGTATCGATATATTGAAAAAGGGACTTAAAGAAAAAGGATTAAAGCATATAGAAGTAAGAAGACTCGAAAAATATTATGATAAATATGACCTACATAGCTCAAGTTTGATAAAGCAGAAAATAATTGAGAGGTTTAAGGAGAAATAATAATAATCCATAATAATGAAAGATAAAGAAGAAATATTTCCAGATAAATATGCAGATTGGTTTGCACTCTTCCATCTTTGCCAAAATATTGGTAGTCAGAAAGCAATTCATATAAGTAGTGTAGAATTTGGTAAGATACTCAACTTATCTCAACAAACGGCTTCTAGAAGATTAAACCAATTAGAAGAAATGGGTTGGATTCAAAGAAAAATTGTTGGAAAAGAACAAACAATAAGAATTACAAAAGAAGGGGCAGATGTAATGCTTCTTATGTATAATAATTTAAAAGAAATCCTTCAAGATATTCTAATTGTAGGAGAAGTTACTGAGGGAATGGGAGAGGGGGGATATTATGTTAGAATTCCAGGATATCTAAAGCAATTTAAGAAAAAATTAGGTTTTGAACCCTATTATGGGACTCTGAATCTCCAATTGAGCGATCTTAATAAAGAATTATTGGATGAAAATTTGAACAGCCGACTTCCTGTTCTTATTGAAGGTTTTGAGGATAAAGATGTAGGACGTTCATATGGTTCAGTAGAATGTTATAATTGTCTTGTATCCCGTCTGGATAGCCAAGAAAGTAAAATAAAAGCAGCAATTTTAAAGATTAAAAGAACTCATCATAAAAAAAACATAGTTGAGATTCTAGCAAAAGATTACCTAAGAGATAAATTGAATTTAAAAAATGGAGATAGAGTAAGAATAGAGTTTATTAAAGCAGAATAAAGATTCTAATCTAATTTATTATTTCCTGATCTTTTTTCTATTTGATAATAGATCTTTATCATTCGAAAAATAAAGGTTAGTATTGTCAACCACATATAAATAAATAGAAACTCTCCCATAAGACCATAGAAAAAAGCAATTATCATTGTTATGAATAGGTAAAATAACCTTTCAGACCTGGCCATAAGTCCAACATCAAAGTCTCCTTTGAAAAAAACTTCTGCTCTTGCTCTAGTATAACTGATCATCAGGGAAGCTAAGAAAGATATGAAAATAATTAATTTCATATCGATAAAATTCCATAATACCTCATCTTTACTAAAAATGAACAATCCTAAAAATATAAAAAACTCTGAAAATCTATCCATGAAAGAATCATAAAAGCCTCCAAATTTTGTTGATTTACTCGTTAAACGAGCAATTGCACCATCACAACCGTCCATAATTCCAGTAATAAATATTAGAATAGAAAAACATAAAAGATTTCGAAGGAATACTAAAGAGATAAAGCTAAGGACCGAAAAAAATAACATTATATTAGTAGCTAAGTTTGGGGTTACGCCTATTTTAATTAAACCTTTTGCTATTAGATTTACCAATGGTTTGAAAATATGTCTTAATCGAAATTTAGAAGCCATGTTTTTAATTGTTTTATGGGATAAATTAAAATATATTTCACATTATAAAATAACATAGTTTTTTTATTTTGATTATTTTAAGTATATAAATATTCACTGACACAAGAACGAGATTGGAAAGAATTGAAATTACGCTTAATTTTGAAAACCAAAACCAAGAAAAATAAAGACTTATGTCTAAAATTCAATATTGCTCCAAGTAAACATATCGGTTTTATTAATTTTTTAAATTTAGCCCGGAGTCAAGATTTACCTATCGAAATCTCTTTTGAAAAAATATCAAAAACAGGTGAACGGGAAGAAAGCAAAATTTATGGTCAATTTAAACTACAGGGGAAGGTGGATTCGAAGATGTATGAGTTAGAAGAAGAAATTCAAGAATCAGAGCGTAAAAGAAAGAAACTTCAGCAGAAAAGAAAACAAACGTAATATAATTGTTATTCAATTTTCCATTTTTATTGATGAAGATAATCCTTAATAATAATTCCAAAATTAGAAAGCATGAAATCAAAAGTTTCAGTAAAGGTACCTGGACGAATTTGTTTAATGGGGGATAAAGTTGACTTATTAGGTAAACCTGTTATAGGGATGGCTATTAACTTAATGATGACAATCAATTATGAAGAAAGAGCAGATAGGAAAATTGAATTCTACAGTCACGATACAAAAGAAAGAGTTGAATTTGCTTTTGACGAACTACCACCAAAAAATATTGATTTGGCCTATTGGAGTGTCTTATATGAAAGACTGAAACATCATATCATAAACGGCTTCTACATTGATGTGAGTTCAGAAATTCCAATTGGAGCAGGATTATCTACATCTGCAGCCCTATCTATAGGATTTATCAAAGCTTTAAACCAAGCCCTTGATCTCAATCTCTCAAATGGGGATATTGCTGAATTAGCATATTTAGGTGAAAATCATGACCTCGGTATTCAGTGTGGGAGATTAGATCAGTATACTGAGGCATATGGTGGAATAGTTTTTATTCATACCGACGAAAATGCTAGTGTTGAATATTTAGATGTGAAGAATTTACCGGTAGTTGTTGGGGATTCAATGGAAGAAAGAAAAGCTTCTTCAATATTGAATAGAGTCAAAAAACAACTGAAAGAGAAAGATCCTACAACGTTAAAAGCTTTTAAGATTATAGAGAGAGGTGTATATGAAGCTAAGGATGCTCTCTTAAAAGGAGATTTTAAAAAACTAGGAAAATTTATGGATATCCAACAAGAACAAGAAGCAATTATTAAAGCGGATACAGAAAAAATAATAAAATTATGTAATGCCGCAAAAGATGCAGGTGCTTTAGGAGCTAAGCAAATGGGTGCTGGAGGAGGTGGTTGTATGGTTGCAATAGCACCTGGTAGACAAAAGCAAGTTGCTCAAGCTATTAAAGATGCAGGAGGTAGGGCGTGGATTTTTGACATATTTCGATATTAAAAGCTAAAATTTTAAGCTATTTTTCTATATTGGAATTCCCACGTCTTCCGAACATAAAGAGCATCATTTATTGTATCATAAACAACAGATCTCTCACTCAAACCGCCTGTATCTTCTGCTTCTATTTCGATGTCTAAGGAATTCAATTCTCTCTTAACTGCATCTAAATTTTCTTGATAAGTCATATCATAGTCTAAGAATAATTTAGCTCCTCCAACAATTAAAGCCCTAATATTTGATTCTTTAGCACCATTATACAATAAGTTATTAAATAAATCTTTTACAGATGTATCTGCAAATGTGTGAGGAAATAACAAATGATAACCTTGTTTTGATGCAGAAGAATTAGGTAATGATATATGCGACATGGCAAAAATGTTATTTATAGGATCTTTTAGAATAAGGCATATACTTGAACCTAAACCTTGAATAGAAAATTTTGTGGCATTTGTGTCTTTATCAAAAGAATTAATTAAGCTGTAATATCCCATAGGAATTACATATTCTTTCTTATTATTGGCATTCTCAACCCGATCATACCTCTTTTCATCGAAAGGTGAAATAAATTCCTCTCCTTCTTCTCTAAGTTCTATTTCCTTTGAATTAATATTGATTTGTATTTCTCTTTGTATTATTTGTCGAGAGTATTGTCCTACCTGATTCAGTCGATCTTGTAATTGTCTTTCTTTTTGTTCAATTACTTGTTCCCGCTTTTCTAATCGTTTCTGTAATTGATTAAATTTGTATACCTTATCATCAACTTCCATTTCTTTTTCTTTTGCATTTCTATAAAGTCTCTGTATGTTTTTCCTTTGCTGTTCCAATCTTCTCATTTGTTTTTCGAGGAAAATGGATTGCCGTTCAAGTCTTTCTTCTCGTTTCTCTAAAATCAATTCCTTTGAATTAAGTTTTTCTTCCCTTTGTACTATCAATTTTTCTCTTTCTTCTATTTGAGAAATTTTTTTTCTCTCTAAAAGAGTAGGTTTAGCATTAGTATTGAGTCTCTTTTTCTTATTAGGTGTTAGTAAATCGTTCCCATTATTAACAATTATACCTGTAATTCTTACTTCAGCAGGTTCTATTTTCTTATTCTTTAGACTCTTCTGAGATTTCGTAATATTTTGCTTTTGAGATTCTACTTTTATTTCCTTATCTATATTTATAGTTTCTAATCCTTTCTTAAAATCAAGAGTTTTAATTGGTTTAAATTCAAATTGATTTTCAAGGTTATGAGACATCTTGTCGATAAAATTAGCCTTTTCAATTATTTCAGACGAATTTGTTTTTCCCTTATAGACTCTTTGATTGTTTCTATCTGAAGCTTTCCTCTCTTGTCTTGCTTCTTGACTTTGGAATAAGATATATATTTTTTGTTTAAATTGTTCATCCATTGAGGATAAATTTTTTATATAGAATCGATCTCTTATACTAATCGTTTCAAAACATGTTCTTTTAGGAGCAAATGTTTCTGAACCTCCTAATATTAGTAAGCCTCCGTTAAGTAAGTGAGATTCCAAGACATTCATTAATTTTTCTCGAGCAAATTGATTAATATAGATTATGAAATTTCGACAAAAGATCACGTCATATTTTTCATTATTACTATGTCCCTTAATTATATCTTCTTGAAGAAACTTGATTTTTTCTCTGATTTTTTTATCAATAATATACTTTGGTCCAAGTTCAGTATTTCTCTTCGAAAAATATGTTTCTAATAAAAATTTTGGCATTTCATGTATAGCGTATTCTCCATAAATCCCTTCTTTTGCTAATTTTAAAGCGTTTTTATCTATATCAGAAGCCGTTATTTCAAAATCCGGAAAATTTTTACTTAAATTTCTGATTTGGTCTAATTTCATGGCAATAGAGTAAGGCTCATCCCCTGTAGCGCAGGGAGCCGACCATATTTTAAGAGGTCTTTTTAAACCGTCAGCATATATTTTTATAAATTTTTCAAAACTTTCGAATACATTAAGGTTTCTAAAGAAGTAAGTGTAATTAATTGTAAATTTGTCTAAAAATAGATCCACCTCTTCTGGATGCGAGTTAATATATGATTTATACTGTTGATGGTGCTGTAGGTTAAGATGTTTCATTCTATAATAAATTCGTTTTTCTAAAAAGTTCCTTTGATAGTGCTCAAATATCATTCCAGTAGCATTCTTTAGTTCAGTTATCAAGAGATCTATTGAGTTGGAATTGAATTCTGGTAGTTTTATCTTATTACACCAAATAATCAAATTGTTAGAAATTTTTTCTAATGTATTATAAATTAATAGATAATAAAATTTTGGGAAGAAAAATTTGTTATTGTTAGTGTAACAAAATAATCTTGAAAGATCAGTATCATTTTGTGGTAAAAATTATAGAATCTTCACGTAAGAGATATAAAACCCATTTTAACTAGATTTTTACAAATTCTATAAACTCTATTTTGTTCTACATTAATTTCCTTAGTGATTTGGTTAATATTTTTTATCCCATCTATATTTTCATATACCTTACATGAGATCTCTCCTGTTAAGTAATGTTTTGGATTAATTTTCTTTTCAGTTGTAAAAATTGGAACAAAATCATAATATTCAGGAAGATTTTCAACTTTTTCTGGTATATTTTCTATTGTTATACCGCCTTCACCATTATCTTCAAAACTTTTCAGCCAATTAAATACCTTATCATTATATTGAGCTTGCTTTTCATTTTCCTCTCTTTCAATATATTCCTCAATGACACTTTCAAATGATTTAAAACTGTTAAGTCTCCCATTCCAATTAATAATTTGATTATAACTAAAGTTTCTAAGAAAAAGGTTAGAAATTGCTTTTAAAAACTTTTGTACCTTCACGAGTTCTGAATTATTGTCATATGTAGCGAGAAAAATCAAATCTGGGATGTTAGAATCTTTTAAAAAAGAAAGTTTTAAATTATTATTTTCTAATTTCAGCTCACTTATCGTTCCCAAATTCTCAAATGAATCTGAAAAAGAATTGAGAGCAGAAAAAAAACCCGATACCATTATTAGGTTGTCTATCTCCGAAAACATATTATTAACATTAGAAGAATTAGAAAAGCTTTTAGATAATAACGGTAATCCATCTTTAATAATCAGAACGTCGCAAATCATTAATCTCAGTAAAATAGGTCATATATTATTAAAAAAAATAAAACTGTTCGAAATTAACTAATATTCTCTAACAAATGGAAACTATTATCTAATTATAATACTTCAGTGATATCAGAATAATATAATTAATAATTAAATATGATTTGACTGAAAGTTCTCACTAGGTTAGGATTCGGGGGATACTAAAATTGAAGGCTGTTATCTTATGTGCTGGATTTGGCAAGCGAATGAAGCCCTATTCTAACAATTATCAAAAATCTATGCTCCCTCTTCATGGAAAACCTTTATTAGAGTACATTATAAATGGACTTGTTTTCGCAGGATTTAAGAATCTAATTATTGTAGTAGGTTATCGTAAAGATCAGGTTATGGATTATTTTCAAGAAGGAGATAAGTGGGGAATTGAAATTGAATATATGGAACAAAAAGAACTAAACGGTACAGGAGGCGCTTTGCTTATTTGCGAGGATTTAATAAAGGAAGATCATTTCTTTTTAACTTGGGGAGATATCTTAGTCTCCTATGATGTATATAAAGAAATCATTGACACATTCAAGAAAGAGGACCAGAACTACATATTAACAGCAAATTTCATGGATGATCCCTATAAGGGAGCAGCTATTTATTATGAAGGTGATTATTGTGTAGGTATAATAGAAAAACCTCCTAAAGGTGAATCGAACTCAAATCTGAATAACTGTGGTATTTTTATTTTTTCTAAAGAAATTTTTCCTATTCTAAGAAATGTAAAGTCATCAAAGAGGGGCGAAATTGAACTATCCGAGGCAATTAATTATGGCATCAAAGAAAGAAAATGGAAGGTCAGAATAATTAAAATGGAAAAAGATCAATTTCGTGGTGATTTTGGTAATTTAAGAGTATATGAGAAATTGAAAAAAGAAATTGACTGGTTGCAAGAATTTCACTATTTCAGTTAATATATTAAAAGTTTATATAAAATTATATAACAATCTACTATTTTTAAAAAGAGTCTTTTATTAAAAATTGGACTATGTAAAAAATTTAAATTGAGGATAATGTTATATCACAATAATTTAAAATTGTATAATTAAAGTTGATAGAATTGAGTAGTGATAAATATAAAGATCGATATTATTATAAAGAATCTTATGAAGCAGCTATAGGGACCTTTGCAACTGCTATAGTATTTCTTTTTGTTGCGATATTATCTTTATTTTTAAGAGCTTTTGATTTCGATTTTATAGGACTAAAAGATTGGGGCTATTGGCTTTTTATTCCTGCTTTTTTTATCTTTATTGGTGGATTTCAGCAACTCTATAGGAAATATAAATATCAACAAGTAGTCAAAAATGCACTGCTTCAGAGAAATTTTCAAGGGACTCACAAACTCGAACATATTGCATTAGAAATTGGGATGAGGCCTAAAGATATATTGCGTGTTTTATTAGACTTACGTGCTAAGGGGACCGTTCAATATAGCTTTAACTCAGAAACAGGTGAGATTGTTTTAGGTAAAACAATCACATATACACTAGCAAATGAATATGTTCCCCCTGCTAAAAATCTGGAAACGCCTTTACCTACAGAGGGAAAGAATTTTTGTGTCTACTGCGGTCATAAATTGGAGGGAACTGGAAATTTTTGTCCTAATTGTGGATCAAATCTCTAATTCTTTTTTTATTTGAAAAATCGGGGTTATGAATTAAAAACTATTTAATACCTCTAGATCTTTTAGCTTTCTTTTCTAATATTAATTTTTCAGAGTGAAAAATCTATTTTTTGTCAAACTTGTGTAAATTTCAATGATTTTGATTTTGGTAAAGAATCTGCCCTCAAAATGTAAATTTGTCGAATTAACACTAAACTACTAGGGGCTTTCATTTTAAATAGGTAATTGCTGCAATATATATCAAATTATAATATTCTCTGAGATGAAAAATTATTTCAAAAGGTTTTGTTAACAAAACATTTACTGAAATTATAACTCCAAGTAATCAAAACTTAGTTGGATCAGAAAATTTAGGCTTTATAGGTCCTCAGGGAAAAAATAATAATGTTATTTCTGAACTCGTCTCAGAATTATTTAATCATATTGAGTCAAAAGATTCTTTTGATTTCATTTCTGATTTACTAATTACTTCACTAAATATTTATAAAAAGAAGTTCTCAGTCGGGAATTATTCATTAGAACAGGAAAAGAAAATAGATTTTAATGATAAAGGAGAAATTAATAGTCTTGAGCAAAATATCCCTGATGTTAAAACAGAATATCTTTCGATCTCAAATGATATTCATTCTATATTATCTAATTGTCCTGATTTAACTACCAATCAAAAATTGGACTATTGTAATAGCCAAAGGTATTTCATGAAATTGTATCTGAAAGAAATGGTAATTAAAATCAATGGAAAATAGTTAAAGATATAAAAGAAATAAAAAATAATAAAAAAAAGAAAATTGAAATAGTTGTTCTTTTTTTAGGTTTTAAGTCCTAAATAAAGCCAAATAGCAAAAGTCATTTGAGCCCCTCGAATAATTCCTAAAAGGGGTCCAGGTTCGATTAAAGAATCTGAAGCTCCAGTAAATACAAAAATAATAAATCCAATAGCTAAAAACAGGAATTTCCTTCTTAGTTCACCCGTTGCTTGTTTGGCTTTTATTAAAAAGCCAATTCCTAAGAATGTTAGTGCAGAAACTAAAAATATAGCAACTAATATAAAAGTTGGATGGGTACGATCAAAACTTGCAGCTATTATAGTTTCGCCTGGATGTGTTGGAGCAAGTTCTTCGAATGAAGAATATGTATTAAACCATAGGAACAGTTCAAAGATAACACCTAATACTACGTAAATAGCTACTAGTATCCATTTTCCTTTTGGCCATATAAGTTCACCCCCTAGATATATAGCAAAAACTAGAGTTGGAGCGACCCACATATAACTTAAGAGAGCATAAACTCTATATGGGTCTATATTCTCTTTGTTTACTATCAAAAATATTAGATCAACAAAAGGTCCAAACCACAAAAGTCCCACAAAAAACATAGTAAGAGCAGCAACCCCAAGAAGTTTAGCTTTTAATCTCAATGCTTTATATAAAGTAAATAATCCGAAAAAAGTTGCTGATAGAACTATACCTGCTGATGTTAGACCATCTAACCATCCTTCTGGAGAAATAGCCATTTCTATATTACACCTATTTTTATAATAGAATTATCCAATTTTTAAAATTATATATTTATTTATTTTGCTTTTATTTATAATTATATTTTTTGGAGTAATAAAAAAATACAAAGTTATGAGCTGTAAGTCTAATGGTTTTTTGAATATTAATATTTAAGGATCTCTATTCAAATCAAATTTTTCTATAAAAAAATGTTGATACTTTTTGAATTTCCTTATTATGATCCAACTTGAACTTAAATCCTAAATATCCAATAAGACCTTTTAATGGATACACATGAGAAATTACTATAGATCCACCTTTTACTTTTTGGAATACGTGCTTAAGATATTTTTGCATTGTAGGCAAGGAATAAATGTAAATAAAATCATAATTCTTTAAATTATGAGAATATAAATCTCCATGGATCAGAGTTATTTTATGTAGTATTTTTTTTTTTGATATTTTATTCTCTTTTAATAATCGAATGGATTTTTTAGCTTCTTTTATGAGAATTGGATCAATTTCAATTCCGACTGATCTTATCCCATAGTTGATTGCTGAATAAATTACGACATGACCTGTTCCAGAACCTAAATCTAAAAAAGATTGTTTAGAATTTCTCTGCAGGTCAAATTCTCTCTCAAGTGTTTTAAATATCTCTTCCAGATAAACCTGTTTTGTCTCTTGAAATGGTAAATCTATTTGAGAATGGAATCTATTAAATTTCTTTTTATACATTTCTAAGTTTCAATTAACTTAAAACTTTAATTTTTTTCATTATCATGAATTATAGAAGAATAATTAAATCTTATGGAATAATTTAGGAAGTTTCTTCTGTCTGTTTTGACTTAATTTCTTCTATAAATTCGTAAGATTGATGTCTGAAATACGTGTTATATAATCTCGCATAATATCCATTTTTTTGTAAAAGAGATTCATGATTACCTTCTTCTACGATCTTTCCGTGATCTAGTACGATTATCCTGTCTACGTGTCTAACCGTCGTGAGTCTATGAGCAACAACAATAGTAGTTCGCCCTTGCATGACTCTTTCCATTGCTTCTTGAATCTGCAGTTCTGTAAAAGGATCTACAGATGCCGTTGCTTCATCTAATATTAAAATAGAGGGATTCTGTAAAAGAACCCTTGCGAACACAATCAATTGCCGTTGTCCCATTGATAAGACTTTTCCTCTTTCAAGGATAAATGTTTCCAGTCCGTTATCAAGATGTTGAATCCAATCCATACCACCTGATTGTTCTAGAGCCCATATTACCTCTTCTCTTGTTGCATCTGGTGACCCATATTTAACATTATTTTCAATCGTGTCTGCCCAAAGGAATGGGACTTGCGGTATAAATCCAACTGATCTCCTAAATTCGGAAAGTGAAATGTCTCGTATGCTATGGCCATCTATACAAACGTCTCCAGACTGAAATTCATATAAACGTAATAAAATTTTAGTTAAACTAGACTTGCCCGCTCCTGTATGCCCTACAATAGCAACAGTTTCTCCAGGTTGAATTTCTAAATTAAAATCCTCGAACACAGGATGTCCTGGTACATATTCAAATTTTAAATTTATAAACTCTATTTTTCCTTTTATCAAATCTAAAACATGATCTCCTTGCTTAATATAAGATTGAGAATCTTGAAGAGCAAAGATTCTTTCTGCAGCTGCTAATCCTTCTTGAAATTGAGGCCAAAAACTTGCAATTTGAAGCAGAGGTTGGAAAAGTATTAATGAACTCTGAAGAAACAAAAAAATAACTGAACCAGTTAACTCTCCCTGGATAATAAAATTGCCCCCAAAAAAGATGAGTAAAGCATATAATATAGCTATAAGAAAATCTAAGCTTGGAAAAAGAATAGATAAATATATAGCCCTACTCATATTCACTCTATATGATTGATTATTGATTTCCTCAAAATTTTTGAATTGACTGGATTCTTGACGAAAACTTTTTATTATTTGAATTCCTGCCATTGATTCCTGTACAAATGCATTTACTTGTGCCAATGAGCGTTGACCATATATAGATTTCCTTCTTGAAACCTTGCGAAAAGAAAGTGTAAATGCAAATACAATAGGAACCATTATCATAAATACTCCTGTTAATAAGGGACTTATAAAGATCATGGGGATAATTACAATTATAAACATTAAAAATGAAGCAATTAAATCCGTAAACATGGTAATAGAACTCCCAAACTTTTGCCCATCTGAATTTATTCTACTTACTATTCTCCCTGTTGGGTATTTATCAAAAAAAGAGAGATCTTGTTCGAGGACTCTTAAATTCGTTTGTCTACGTAAATTATAGCATACACCATAAACCATTCGATTTGAAGTTCGTCTGTTGATATAGTTAAAAGCATAACCTAATGAATTTATGAAAAAGGTGGAGAAAATAAACATAACTAAAATGAAGGGATCTGAATGCAATTCAAGGTGAATAATGATTTGAGTCATAAAAAAGGGAGTTAATCCATAAGTAAATGATGATAGAACTAGGAAGATAATTACAATTGTCATTGAACGTTTATAGGGTTTAAATAATTTTACAACTCTTGAAACTAATTCTCTATCTGAATAGATTCTATCATATCCTTCTTCATCTAATCCAAAATATCCCATTCTTCCTCCCCCTCTTCCTCCCATTCCTCCTCCCATTCTTCCTGCCATTTTTTAATTACTCACCTCCTAGGAGTTCATTTAATGATTTATCAAAACGTTTAATGAAGATCTTTTGATATTCTTTTGAATTTTGTAGTAAATAATCATGTGATCCTTGATTAACAATTTCTCCTTGGTTTAAAACTAATATTAAGTCCGCCCATCTAATCTGAGAAAGTCTATGTGTTATAATAAAGGTAGTTCTTCCCTTTAAAATCTTGAAAATTGCCTTCTGAATTCTTTCTTCAGTTTCTGAGTCAATTGCGGAACTTGAATCATCCAAAATTAAAATTTTGGGTTCTGTAAGAAAAGCACGAGCAATCGCAACTCGTTGACGTTCTCCTCCACTTAATTGTACTCCTCTTTCTCCTACTTCTGTTTCATACATATCTGGTAAATCCTTAATAAATTGATGAGCTTGAGCTTCTCGAGCAACAGTTATTAATTGTTCCTGTGAAGTTTCTCGTCCAAACGAGATATTCTCATAAAGTGAGTCTGAAAAGATAAAAATATCCTGTTCAATGTAAGCGATTTGGTCGCGAAGAGACTGTAAAGAATAATCTCTAATATCAAATCCATCTACTAAAATTCGACCACTATCAACATCATAAAGACGTGAGATTAATTTAGTAAGGGTAGTTTTACCGGATCCGGTAGTTCCCACTATTGCTACAGTCTGCCCTTCTGAAACTTCAAAATTAATATTTTTTAATACTTTATTTTGAGTACCAGGGTAAGAGAAAGTAACATCTTCAAATTTTATAGTCCCTCCTATTTCTCTAGATATCGCATCAATTGGATCATAAATTTCTGATTTCTTGTTCAATATTTCTAATAGTCGTTCTGCACCAACCATCGCTTCTTGTACCATCAGAAATGACCTTATTGAAGCATTAACAGGAAATCGTAACCGTAATAATAATCCTACCAACCCAACAATACTACCAATAGGCATTATCTCTCTATCATAAAAGATACTGATTGTTAAACCTAGGGTAACTGTAACTGAAAGAAGTAAAATTGGAAGATATTTTGCTTGAATATCTCCTTGTTCAATACCCGCATCTCGATAACTTAGAGCACTTTCCTTATATTTTTCAACACTATCTTCTTCCTGAGCCATAGATTTTACAACTTCGATACCACTTAGAGATTCATTTAACACAGTATTCATAAACCCAAAGGAAACTCTCCGCGCTACTGTTGGAGGAGCTAACTTCTTAAGAAATCTTCTCAAATAAAGAATAAATATAATACTAAATATGATTGGGATTAACATTAATTCAAGCCTGTATTCGATCCCTATTAATATTGTAGGTATAATTAGATTAATAACTGCATCCAAAATCATGGCTAACGCTGGTGATATTAAAAAATTTAAAAGTCTTACATCATTCGTCGCCCTTGCCATTATGTCACCTATTCTCTGATTATCATGAAATGATTGGCTTTTACCCAATAAACTTAAATAAAATTCTCTGCGCACGTCTCTCTCTATTCTTTGTGCAACAATTTCTCGAAACGTTCTTGCTAATAATCCCGCAAATGGAGTTCCCAATCCAACAAATAATACTAGAAATGTATAGCTACCTACTTGATCAGATGAGCCACCTGCCTCGAAAGCATCAATCGCCTTTCCAAATATAATATAAATATACGATCCAAAGAACGATGTTAGAATAATTAAAGTGAAGAATAAAGCCATTAAATATTTATTCGACTTATATAAAATATGTTTTATTACCCAGCATCGTGTTCCCTTCCGTCTAGCCTTTATGAAGTCATCCTTTTCAAAACTAAACTCTGATTCATTTGTTAAGCTTTGAGACCACAAATTTTGATTTTTCAAAAAGAAATATCCTCTGATAAACTAAATTTAAAATAATTTATAATATAAAAAGAAAAGAAGAAAATAAGGTTTTCGAATAGCAAAGAAGGAATAGCTATCGTTGAATAATTAATATTTTGAATTCCGTAAGATTTAACATTGAATGTAACTCTTAACTACATAATTTTTATTATAAATGGTATAATACTATCATGGTTTCTATTTTAATAACAGGTGGTACAGGTTTCATAGGAATTCCTTTAGTTAAGAGACTTCATGAATTAAGTCATAAGTTGAAATTACTTGTTAGAGAGACAAGTGATATTACTCCTTTTGAAGAATTAAATAATATTGAATATATCATAGGGGATGTTCGAGATAATGATAGTCTAAAAGACGCTATAAATGGAATTGATGTTATTTATCATCTCGCGGCATATACAGGAATATGGGCAAGAAAAAAGTCAATTTACTACGATATTAATGTTAAAGGAACGCAAAATGTATTAAATCTTGCTCTTGAAAAGAAAATAAAATTATTTTATTTAAGTTCTTTTACAGCTTTAGGACCTACTTCTCCAGAACCGGTTGATGAAAATCATGAAAATGAAAAGTTTTGCATGGAGTATGAGAGATCTAAATGTGAAGCGAAAAAGTTGGTAGAAGAATATATACCGAAAGGATTAGACGTGACTACTTTTTATCCAGGGATAGTATATGGACCAGGAGACTTCAATATTTTCGGTAGAATGCTATATGATATAACGAGGGGAAAAATTCTACCTCTAGGTCTATGTCCCGGGGAAGGAAAATCTAATGCATGTTTCTCATACTTAAATGATGTAGTAGACTGTTTAGCAAAAGTGGTCGAAAACAAGGATATATCCGGAGAAAATTTTATTCTTGGGGGAGAAAACATAGAATTTGTAGAATATCTTAATTTGATTGCTGAAATTTCTAGGGGCAAAAAGGCAAAGAAGATTCCGATGTGGATTGCTAAAGTATACGCATGGTTGTTGGAAACTAAAGCAAGAATCACTAAAAAACCACCTTTCTTAACACGAGACGCGATTAATGCAATAAAATATCACCGATCATATTCCTCAGAAAAAGCAATAAAAAAATTAAACTACAAAATCACTCCTTTAAGAGAAGGTTTGGAAGAAACTATTAAATGGTATAAAAATTATTCAGAATCAAATTAGTTTAAAAAAAAATTGATAATTATGAAACTAGACATTTTAGATAAATATACTGGAGAATTAATTGATTCTCTTGAAGCCGATACGGAGGAAACAATAAAAGAAAAGATAAAGAGAACATCTCAATGGGAATATAAATTATTAAATACAAGTCTTGACGAAAGACTTGATACTATAAAAGACATAGCCAAAGTTTTACTTAAAGACAAGGAAAAAATCAAGGAAATAATTGTTAGAGAAGGAGGGCTTCCCGTTAAATATTCTGAATGGGAATTTCAAATGATAACAAAAGCATATAACAATATCGATTGGTTGCTAGAAAGTGGAGTTTTTCCTCTTAATGATGAAACTATACCTGATCTTGATAGAAATAAAATATCTGTCATAAAAAAGCAACCAATGGGATTAACCATTGGAATAACACCTCGTAACACTCCAATGAGTTTACCTATGTATTTTTGGGGGGCAAGTTTCTTAACTGGAAATCCTGCTATAATAAAACCCTCTACAGCATGTCCATTAACGATGAAATATTGCATCGATAGAATTAATGAGAGTGATTTCCCTTTTAATAATGCTTATGATTTGGTTATAAGTCCGGGTGATTTTGCAATAAAAGTTTTTATTGAATCAAATTTAGTCAAAAACATTGTTTGTGTAGCAGCTTCACATACAGCAAAGCAAATTTTAATAGATTACTCAGATTTCTTAAAAAAGAATATCCAGAAATATTTGGGCGTTAATATGATAACCCAGCCCTTTAAAAATTTTGTATTTGAATGTGCAGGTAATGATGCCGGAATTGTTATGCCTGGTGTCAATTTAGAGTTAGTAGCTAAATGGAATATAATCGCTTCCTTTACAAATTCAGGACAACAATGCTTTTCTATGAAAAGAATAATAGTTCATGAAGATATCTATGATGAATACATTGAATTACTACAAAAAGAGATCGAAAAATTGAATATGGGTGATCCTCGAGACCCTGAAACGGATCTAGGACCTCTTGGATCGCGGCGCATTTTAATGATGATGGAGGTTATGGTAAATGAAGCGAAGGAACACAAAGGTGTAAAAATTCTATGTGGTGCTGAGAAGATTGATACCGGAAACAGTTATGGACTCTTTTACAAACCAACCTTGGTGGAAATCCCAAGAGAGAATATCCTTGATTTTGATAAAGCTCCATTTTTATGGCGTGAAGAAGCTTTTGGACCAGTTAGGAGTATTACTAAAGCAACCAACCTTGAAGATGCTATTTTCCTTGCAAATCATTCTAATTATGGTATGAGAGCTGTCGTATATACCCCACCTGAGCATATAAATAAATTTTCTACCGAGTTACAAGCAGGTAGTCTATATTTTAATTCAGAACCTATGCAAGCTAATATTAGTACTGCATTAGGTGGTTGGAAAGATAGTTCATTTCCGCCTGGTATTAAATATTATCCTCAAGAAATGATTCAAACGAAAATAATATACGATAGTTCATCAAATATGGCAAAACAACTATTTAATTCCTAAACTATTTTAATTAAATCTTTTAAGTTTTTAACTACTTTTACTCTTTTAAGATATATATCTAATGTATCCCTATTCGGTAATGAAATCTCTGTAGTATAATCATACAATAATTCATCTCCATTATTCATTTCACGTTTGATCAAAATAGGAAGTATTTTCGCATCAATGGCGGCTATCATATCATCTTCTGTATCTCCAACATAACAAACTTCACCAGGTTGTAAATTGGTTTGATTTAAAGCGAAGAAAAAAATCAATGGATTTGGTTTTTTGATACCTACTTCACTAGAGATTATTATAATATCGAAAAAATGCTTAAGTTTAAGATTAGATAATAAAGAATAAATATGTGGAGGGTGATCAAAATTGGATATCAATGCAAGAGTTTTGTTTTCTTTAAGAGTGTTTAACACGGATACTGCATCTGGATCTAAAGACACGTATTTTTGCCAAGCGTTTACAGCATCATTTGCTATTTTACTTATTTCTTCATGTTCTATTTCTAAATTTAATTCAATAGTCAAAGAATAAATTCTCTGTTCAAAAATTGTTAGATTTAGATTTCTGTAATTTGGTTCTGGTTTATTCATAATACCATTACATTTCATAGCAAAAGATTCCTTTTCTTCATTCAAACCAAACTTCTTGAAGTTTTCATACAGAACTCTCAACCAATCTTCCCATGCCTTTCGACTATTAGTGTATATCATTAATGTTCCAAAAAGATCGAAAAATACCCCTTGCATAACAAATTAGCCTTGTAGAAATAATTAATAAATGTTTTTATATCACAAACAAAGCAAGATTTATATTTTTTCTCAACTGATTTAGATTTAACAAAAATAAAGTGTACATAAAAATGAATAAAGAAGATATTTGCTTTATGCCTGCTTTTGAAATGGCAGATAAAATAAAAACACAAGAATTAACATCGCTTGAAATTACCGAAACAATAATCGAAAGAATTGAAAAATTAAATCCAATTTTAAACGCATATTGCACAAGTACGTTTGATCTTGCAAGAGAAATGGCAAAAAAAGCTGATGATTCAGTAAAAAGAGACGAGAAATTTGGGATATTAAACGGAATACCTACCTCAATTAAAGATTTAATGCAGACAAAGGGAATTTTAACAACATATGGTTCGAAGTTATATAAAGATTTTATACCTGAACAAAATGATGTTGCCGTCCAAAGGTTGATAGATGCTGGTTGTGTAATGCTTGGTAAAACGAATACACCTGAATTTGGGCATATCGCACTCACTAATAATAAAATATTCGGAGAGACAATGAATCCATGGAATATCGAGACGAATTCTGGAGGTTCTAGTGGAGGTGCTGCTGCTTCTGTTGCTGCTGGTTTAGGTCCTTTGGCTTTAGGTTCTGATGGAGGAGGTTCAATAAGAGTTCCATGTAGCTGCTGTGGCGTCTATGGGTTAAAACCTACTTATGGACGCATTCCAAGTCATCCCCGTATTGGTATAAATTTTATGACAATGGATCATTATGGACCAATTGTACGATATGTAAAGGATGCTGCTTTAATGCTAAATGTCATGAAGGGATATCATCCAGGGGATCCTAATTCATTTCCAGATGATAATACGGATTATTTAGAAATCTTAAATGATAAACCGAGAAAATTGAAAATAGGATACTCAACCAGTCTGGGATTCGGAAAAATATTGGATGAGGAAATAAAAAATAATATCCTAGACCAAGTTCATAAGTTTGAGCAATTTGAATGGAGTGTAGAAGAAGCAGACCTTAAAATAAGAAACCCTGAATTATCCTTTACAACCCACGTTAGTATAGGATATGCTTATGATTTTCAAAAAGCTTATAAGAATAGACTTGAAGATCTTAGCCCAGATTTAATTGCTACTATAAAATTAGGGTTAGATACTAACGCTATGAATTTTGGTAAAGCAAGAGAAAAAAGAAAACAACTATATGAAGTGCTTAATCGATTTTTTATGGAATTTGATATTCTAATTACTCCTACTCTTCCATGTCCTGCTTTTAAGCCAGGATGGTTAGATACAGGGACAACTTTTCCAATAATAGGTAAAAAGGCATTGAGTATTATGACTTGGATGACGTTTACATATCCATTTAACATGACGGGATTACCAGCCGCTTCCATCCCATCAGGCTGGACTAATTCTAGATTACCAATCGGAATGCAGATTGTTGGTAAGCGATATGACGAAAAAACGGTTCTACAGGTTTCGAAAGCATTTGAAGAAATAACTCCTTGGCAAGATAGAAGACCAAAACTGAATTAAATTAATATAATTTTTTTCACTCTTTTTCAATAAGATTAAATATTCGAGGTAGTAATATAAGAAGAATCTCCAATAGTTATCTGTTTTTTAATTAAATCCTCTAAAATCGAATAATCCCCAATAATACTTTCTGAAGATATAATTTTATTTAAGTTCGCTCCATCACCTATAACACAATCAGATAATATACATTTACTTAAGGTTACATTATCTCCAATAGATACATTTGGTCCTACAACAGAATCGGAAATTTTAGTATCTTTACCTATAAATACAGGGGGTACAATTTTGGAATCAACTATATTACCTAATTTTGTTAAATTTTCATATGTAGGATCTTTTAATTTAATTTCAGTCAATAATAAACGATTTCCAGCTAATAAACTATCTGGTCTCCCAAAATCTAATATTTCTCCATCCATTTCATTAATCTTAAGCTTGAATCCTTCCTGAATAAGTTGTTGAATAACAGGTGTTATGGTATGCTCTTGACCATTTTCCAAAGGTATTTTTTGTTGATCTTCTAATAATTCAAATAAACGCGGAGTTACACTCATACCAAATAAATACGCTCCAGAAACAGCATAGTTAGATTTTGGTTTTTCCGGTTTTTCTTCAATACTTTTAACAAAATTATTTTCATCTAATTCAATTACACCATAGTACTCAGGATTATCAACTTGTTTAACATTTATTACTCCATCGCAGATATCTCGATGATAATTCAATAAAATCGGTGAATACTCTTCCAGAGGAAGTCTATCGCTAAGAAATACGAAAATGTCGTCATTTTCGGCATGTGCTTTAGCAAGTAATATAGCATCTCCTAATCCGCTAAAAAATGGAGTGTCTGCTTCATATCCTAAAGGTTTTTGCTCTATGAAATGGAGATTAAAGTAATCTGAATGATTTTGTTTTAGGTATTCTGTTATTTGTCTCTTTTTATACCCAACAATAAAACAAAGATTGGTTCCTTTTGGAAAGGAAGTCTTTAATTTAATTAGAATATGATCAATTAACCGTTTTCCTGCAATCTTAAGAAAAGCTTTAGGCTTAGAATATGTGAATGGCTGTAATCTTTTACCTACACCGGCTATAGGGCAAATAAGCCACATTAACATAACTCCTTTAGAAATTGATTAATTTTTTGATATTAAACAATATAAAAATGGATAGAATAAAAAATATTTTGTTTAATTCATGAGAATTTAAGATTTACTTAATCAAGTATTATAACTTTAGAATTTTATCTAAAATCTCGTAATAATTTGATTCAATTAACTTCTCTTTAATTATACTCCTTAATTTTCTTAAATAATAGTTATCTGAATTAGTTCTCGTCATTCCATGAATCTTTTTATTAATGGCTATTCTAATTTTTTCATCTAAAAATTTGGGTGGAATTTTTTTGTAATCTTCTATTATATTCTTCTTATTATCAATATCAATTGATTCAGCTTTAAGTTCAGCTTCATATTTAATACTTGAATACAAATTTGTTATCCAAGTTTCAATTTTATCTATATCTCCTTTTAGATACGTTCTTTGGTTTATCCACTTTTTAAATTTAAGGATTTCTTGAAGGAATTTATCATTCTCGAATGTATCTCCTGATTTTTGTTCTCCCTTTTCAACAATATTCCGAATCTTTTTTTTCTTTAGATCCCTAACTTCATCCTCAGAAAGGTTCCTGAAAGCTTTCTCTCTTCTCATTTCCTCTTCTTTTGAATCTTTCTTTGAGAGCCATTTATCAATTGACATATCTTTTCTCACTTATTATTAAAACTTCATTTAATATTTTTTTTTTTATTAAGTATTTAACAGAAACGAATAAGAACTTGCGAATATTTCAATTTAGATAAATTAAAATTGAGAATCGATTTTTAATATAATTAATATAATGTCGATTAAAGGAATAATATTTGATTTTGGTTTTACATTGTTTTATTTTGAAAATCCTTCTGTGGAAAGATATTACGAGTGTTTTCAAAAAGGTTTATTAAAATCCATTGAATTTTTAAAAGAAAAGCAAGTTTGGAATGATAAAATATCAGATGATGTGTTTGTACAAAAATTTTCTAAGATACGAGAGCAATATTGGAGAGAGAGCAGAAAAACGAGAAAAGAATTTCCAACTTCTTTAATTTATAGAGAGCTACTAGAATCACTACAAGAAGAGAATGCTATTCTCAAAATTGATCACCTAGAAGAAGAAACATATGAAAAATTAGCTGAAATTTATCACTCTTTTGAGCAAGAAGAATGGAAACCTTTTCCTAAAACGAAAGAAACGTTAAAAAAATTATCTAAATATGAGGATATTAAACTAGCAGTCTTATCTAATCACCCTTGTCGTACAATGGTTGAAAACGCATTAAAAGAGCATAAACTTTTTATATATTTTGATGCCATCGTCACTTCTGCGGAATTTGGTAAAAGAAAGCCTGATCCAGAAATCTTTCATTATACTTTAGAAAAAATGGGATTGACAGAAAATAATGAATGTATGGTTTGTGGAGATGAATACGCCGACATTGTAGGAGGAGATAGAGCAGGCATGCAAACAATATTATGCGAAAGAAGGTACAAATTTCCCTTTGAAAGAGAGCTTGATGTACCTGAATTAATAAGAATTGATAATATTTCTGAAATTTTAGATCATTTGGACTCATAAATAAGTTAGAATGGTCCGGGGGGGATTTGAACCCTCGATATCTGGCTCCGCAAGCCAGCGCCCTATCCAAGCTGGACTACCGGACCAAATCTAGTCCTTTACAATTCTGTAAAAAAATAATTAACTATATGATCTATACTTAATTTTTAATTATTAACAATTCTCTAAAATACTTATGCAATCGTTCTTTAATGATATATAGTAAATAATAATGTTTTTTTATAAGTACAATTTACATGGAAGAAAAAGAGATTAAAAAAATCCTTTGGATTAATGGTTTAAAAAACGCAGTTGAATTTGGCGGAACTCCAAATAAAAAAGCCGTTATGGGGAAATTGATGGCTGAAAGAAAAGATTTAAGGTCCCAAGCAAAGATTATTATTCCCATCTTAGATCAAGTAATAGAAGACATTAAATGTCTAAGTTTAGATGAACAAAAACAGAAATTATTTGATTTAGACCCACATGCTTTAGAAAAAAGAGAAATTAAAGAAGAAGTAAAGGAGTTACCACCATTACCGGATATTAACAAGTATAAAAAAATAATCATGCGTTTGGCTCCGTACCCCAGTGGCGCATTGCATATAGGAAATGCGAGAATGGTGGTATTAAATGATGAATATGTTAAAAAACACAATGGAGAGCTTATACTTTTTTATGATGATACAATTGGGAGTCCTAAATCTTTAAGGGATAGTCCTAAGGCTAAGTATGTTTTACCAGAAGCATATGATTTGATAAAAGAAGGATTAGATTGGCTAGGAGTAAAAATTTCTAAGATTCTATATAAAAGTGATCGAATAGAAACTTTTTATGAATATTGTGAAAAATTAATAAATGATAATATGGCATATGTATGTTTTTGCTCAGCATGGGAATTTAGAGATAAATATAAAAGTCAAGAGATAAGCTGCCCACACCGGAACCACAAAATAAATAAAAACTTGAAAGAGTGGAACAATATGCTCGATGGTATTTATCATGAGGGAGAAGCTGTAGTAAGGTTAAAAACTGGGATGGATCAAAAAGATCCTGCTTTAAGAGATCAGATTATTATGAGGATATCAGAAGCAGAACATCCAAAAGTTGGCACAAAATACATAGTGTGGCCGATGCTCGAATTTTCATGGGCTATTGATGATTACTTAATAGGGGCAACCCACATACTTAGAGGGATAGATCTTGTAAAAGAAGGGATTATTGAAGAATTTATCTGGGATTATTTTGGTTGGAAAAAAGCTAAATTGTTATATTATGGCAGAATGAATTTTTCTGCTGACTTGAAGTTAAGTAAAACTGATGCTCGCAATAATATTCAAAAGGGAATATACAAAGGATGGGATGATCCAAGAACTTGGAGTCTACAGTCTCTTAAAAAACGAGGTATAAGACCAGAAGCTCTAAGAAAGACATTATTGGATCTCGGAATGTCTCAGACGGGTATACATTTTTCAGTAAACTGGTTATATTCTAAAAATCAGGATATTATAGATAGTATCTCTGATAGATACTTTTTTATCGAAGATCCGATATCAGTTATAATTAAAGATGTTCCTAATGATGAATATATTGCTAAACCTTTACTTCTCCCTTCAAATCCAGAAAAAGGAATAAGAAACATAAGATGTGTTTCAAAGAATAATCAATTAGATTTGTTAATAACATCTTCAGATGTAAAAAAATTAAGAAAGAACCAAATCATAAGGTTAAAAGATCTAATAAATATCCAGATTATATCTATTGATATAAGCAAGAAGATGGTCAATGCGATTTTTCATAGTAAGGAACTTAATAGGCAATTTTCAATAATTCATTGGCTCCCCAAAAATGATAATATTAAAGTCTCGATCGTCAAACCTGATGGGTCTATATCAAATGGTTTAGGAGAAATAAATCTTTTAAAAATTCCTATGAATAAAACAATTCAATTTGAACGGTATGGTTTCGTTAATCCTATTGAATTGAAAGGGAATTGTCTTCAATGCTATTTTTCTCATTAAATCTTTCAATATTTGGTTTCCAAATGAGCCATCAAAATATCTTGATTTTATGTGCTAATGTGATAAAATTTTAATTATCTAGCATAACTTTATAATGGTATAAGAATACTTTTTATCAGATTTAAAAATTTAAAGGACACTTAATTTGATAGGCCATTTACCGTGTAAAAAATGTGGCAGCAGTTTGCCTATTATGAAAGGATCTATCGTTCAGTGTCCTTATTGTGACGCAAAAAATTTCTACATGGAATCTTTTTACACCTTAAAATATTACATGTCAGATATACTGAGTATCTCCTCTTTTTATAAATCAAAAAAGGTTAATCCTAAAGAAATTTCCAGAAGAAAGATATTAATTGAGACTTATTATAATGAAATTAAGTCTAATTTTAAAGAATATCGGCATTTAATAATAACCAAATTAGACTCAATAAATGTTGATCCTGTAAAATTATTTTACTTAATTCGGGCTTCAGGTAATTTTGAAATAATCATCGATAGGTTCTTACTTAATTATTTAGAAAAGAACATATCTAAAAAGAAGTATCTTGAATACAGGGATAACGCTTATATTATTAATAAATCATTATTAGGCTTATACTATAGTTATTTAGCTAAAAACTCTACTGTATATTCTAAATGTTTTAGATTTTACCAGCTTGCTGAGAATAATTATCAAAATGTTGTAAATTACTGTAGAATTACTAATTTGGAGAAATCAGATCCTCTATTTTGTAAAAGAGATAAATTCTATTCTATATTAGTAAAATTCACTATTATTATAAGAAATATTTTAAATAAAAATCCAAAACTATACTTAAAAAAGCTTGAAGGTTTATTACAAGATTTAGAAGAAATTTATGAGAATGATATTCACATCTACAATTTATATAAACAAATAGAAGATATTATTCAATTGGAGCGGGATACATTAATAGTATTAGAAAATATTCGAATAGATGACCCATTTTTATCAAAAGCACCCGTTGATGAAGAACAAATATTCACTCCTGATGAAAGTTTAAATGAACTAAATCGTGTAAGAAATTGGATTAATAATCTTTCTGAAAAATATCAAAAATATCAAAATGGTCTTTTAAAGTTACATTCAGGGAGAATTATAAAATATTTAGGCTCTTATCGTGATGAATTTATCGCTTATAAGAGAAAAAATGCTGAAAAGCTCGATCAGGTTTTAGGATCAATGGTAAAGAAGGCTTTAGAATCTTATAATAATGAAACTGTTGAAGCAATAGAATCTTTAAATCATCTCATGCAACAGAATATATATAATGAAAATCTCATTGAGAAATTTAAAATTGGACACGATGATTTAATTGAAATGGATGATTTACTAAAAACTTTTGTTAATAATTTATTTGAAAAGCCATTGCTTAGGAATCTTGAATCAGAATATTATAAGGAACTGATATCAATTATTTCTGGTAAACATACGGAATTTGATAAACATATATTAGATTACATAAATCGAATGTTCAAGGATTTCGAGGATATGAGAATGAAAAAGATTTTATCTCTAGAGGAGCAAAAAAGACGGTTTATCTCGGATATTAAGCCCAATCTTCAAAAACTTATTGATTTAAGTTTTACTTTAAATGCAGAAATCCTACCTTATCCGCTTTTTATTGATATTAAAATTCCAAATCAAAAATTAAAGGTAAGTCATCCTGAAGTCTTAACTCTAATTATTGAAAATCCCAATATAACTGATATCAAGAATATAAAAATATATTTCTTCATACCGGATTCATTTCAGAATAAATTGAAATTTACAAGTATAAAAAAGTTAAAAGCTAATGAGATTAGGAAAATTAAAACAAGAATAAATCCTAAAGAAAAGGGTAGTTTTCCTTCATTGGTAATGATTGAGTATCAACATATTAATAAAACCTTTTGGATGCCTTCAATTAAATTCAAATTAGAAGTTGAAGAAATAAAGAAATTAATTACTTATCCAACACTTTATAAAGATTTCTATGAAGCTCAGGTTTCGAATGTTTTAAGATTTGTAAGAGGTTATGTATAGGAATTTAAAATTGAACTCTACTCAATAAAATTGAAATGTAAAGCTTTTAGTATATAGAACTCTTTTTTTATTTTAGTAATGAATAATAAAGAACTTCACAAATTTAATGAAGATCAAGAATCTGTTAAATTGGATTGGGAGTTTTGTCCAATATGTGGAAATAAAATACCAAAAATACAAAATCTTAAATTTTGTATGAAGTGCGGTACAAATATTAAATATATTAAAGATTACAAAAAACTACCAACCACTCAAAGTCAGAATCCTTATAAATCTCAAGTGGTTTATTCTCAATATCAACCACCACCCATAAATTACGGCCTTCCGAAAATTTCAGATGAAGAATTAACAAATAATAAAAAATATAAATTATGGGGCCCATCTGTCTCGATTGGATTACCATTTGGAGCTTTTTTATTGATGAATTTTATACTTGGAGGATTCTTGGCTTTTTTAACATTCTTCACAGTTGATATGGATACTATATATGATTTATTGTCAAACTCCTATTTTATATCCATTATTTCAGTATTTGAATTAATCTTTATAATCATTCCAGTGATATATATCCGTAAATATCTTGATACTCCAACTATTAAAAATGCACTAATTTTATTAGGATTTACTTCAAAGAGTTATGATAAAAAACGTATTTCAAAAGAAATTTTAATCGGTTTGGGATTTGCTGTGATCGGGGTAATACTAGTTTTATCTGTCTCAATTTTAATTGAGGTGATTATCGAAATGCTATTTCGAGTTGAAATAGTACAGAATTCTACAGAATTATCAGGTGATATTCTACCACCAGATATACCAAGTTTAATCGTTTTTTGTACAGTTATGATAGTGGTGATTGGACCTTCAGAAGAGATACTTTTTAGAGGATTTATGCAAAAAGGATTAGTTAGGAGTTTAGGCAGTAAATGGGGTATTTTAATAACTGCCTTTTTATTTGCGATGATTCATTTGATTGGTATCCTATTTTTTGCCTTAGATTCTCTAATTCTCTTTATAATTTCTTTTCTTTTGGCTTTTTTTCCTTACTTCGCAATATCATTAATGCTCGGGTTACTTTACCAGTGGAGAGATGAAAATTTAATAGTAAATGTAATTTGTCATGGTGTATATAATACTTTAACATTAATTTTAGCTTATATATTTTATATTGTGTTTTAAAATAGACTAAATAGATTTATCTTATGAAAATTATAAATATGTTCGAAATATTGGCAGAAAAGGAGAGTGGAAACATAGGAATCGGTCTCGGAACATCTGAATTTCATAATCGTAAAATTTTAACGGCAATTTTCAATTTCTTGGAAAGATATACATCACAGATCTATGTTTTTGGTAATACAGAATCTTTAAACCATATTCAGGATAAAATTAATACAAAATACAAGTCTAATATTTTTTTAATTCATTCAAAATTACCTGAAAAGAGTATTTTTGAATTTCTTAAAAACAATACAATTAATAGTGTAATTCGAGGTTCATTAAGTTCTAATAAATTCTTGGAAAATTTAAAAGAACAATTAAAAGTAGAAGTTATAAATAGATTAGCATTACTTGAAACAGTTGACGGTTATCAATTTTTTTATGGTCCTGTAGGTATAGATGAATGCAATAATATACATGACAAAATAGAATTCTTAGAAAACGCAAAAAAACAACTAGAATTACTAAAAATAGAGCCTATTATTAGTGTGTTAAGTGGAGGGCGACTTGGGGATATTGGACGAACGAATACTATTGATACATCAATCAAAATTGGAGAAAAAACTGTTGCCATTATGAAAGAGCGATATCCAAATTTAGCAATAAATCATGATGAAATTTTAATTGAAAATGCTATAAAAAATAAATCTAATATAATCATTGCTCCTGATGGAATTTCAGGGAATTTAATCTATCGTACTTTAGTTCATTTAGGTGGTGGAAAAGCCTATGGTGCCATATATATGAATTTGGAAAAAGTAATTATAGATACTTCAAGAGTGGGTGAATTATCTGAAATTCAAGGCGCACTTCTCTTAGCTCTGTCTTTATCTTAAATAGTTGTTTAAATCTGAATTCTTTGACTTAAAATTTTCTATAGTACACTTATTCCTAAAATCTGGACTTATAACTTATTTCTTCATCATTTCAAATAAATTAACAGAAACATCCATGAAATCTCTACTCGTCTTTCCCTGTTTTATCATATTTTCAATCCAAGCTTCAACATCTTTCGATTTTCCGTCAGCGATTGATTGTAAATTTTTTATATTCATATTTTGATATCTTTTACTAAGGAATTCAAGGTATATTGGTGCTGGAGGTGTAAACGTTCTTTTTTGAGGAACAGGAGGTGATGTACAGGTACCTTCATTTGCATTAAAACTCTCACATTCAGCGCAGGTTTCAACCTCTTTCTCTCTTGCACATATATTTATGCTACATTGCTCATTCTTATCACACCCTGGACAAGTTGGAAAACTCTCTATTTCTTCAAGCATATTAATGAAAATGTTTATGTTCTCCTCGGTAAAGCTTGATTTTGGATTCATCATAGATATAATTCCACTAAACATAGGATCTTTAAGTACGTTTATAATATAGGTTGCATTATCCTGAAGTTTCGTAGTATTAGCATCACAAAGATCACAACTTAACCCACAAGTGGTTATTTTAAATTTATCAGCCATTTCACTCATTCTAATTTGATTTTTTTATATTATATTTTTTTTTCCATTTCTTAAATATTTCTTAAATATTTCTTAAATATTAAAGGATTAGAGGGTATAGAAATTGAAGTTTCTTTTTCAACATTTTTAATCCTTAATCAGAGATAAATTAAAAAAAAAAATTATAGAAAATATTAAAATAGGTTCAACTTATAGCCCCAGTAAAAGCTGCGAGAAGTACGAATATACCGCCAATTAAAATCGAAAAGACAATCAAAAGAACTCCTAATATGCTTAAAAACACAGGAGTATAGTGAATAGGGCGTATACTTAACAAAATAGCCAAAATTGCGAAAATTATACCCAAAACACCATCAACATATTTACCAAACCCATATGATAATACTTGAGTTCCCGTAAATTGCAGTATAGATTCTATGAAGGCTATAATCCCCCCAACCATTGCGATAGCTCGCATTGTTTTATCTGTTTCTTGTATTTCACTCATTCCTAATTCACTGAATTATTTTTATTGATTTTTAATTAAGAAGTAGATCAACAAAACTTAAAAATATATAAGAATTAGGAGATCTTTATTTTAATCAAATTAAATATTGATCATCAACGCCATTAATTTAACTAGTTTATAATTTCCCATGAAATATAATCATGCAACCATCACAATTCCAGTCACTTATTAAGGTATTAAACTCAGTAGATATCTCTAATGTTGTTAAGAAATTTGATCAAATTACAAAAAACGATCAGACTAACATTACAAATTCAAAAAATTATAATAAATTCAGACCAGAACTCGAAAGAGCCTATTATAAAGCATTATCAATATGTCTTAAATCAATGAAAAACAATTTTGAAAAGGGAAAAGAGGATTTTGCTCAGATTTTTAATTATTCTGATAGATTAGGAATTTTTATTGATGCCTCTAATATTGATGTTGAAGGAATCATCAGTGAATTGCATATCGATGGTCTTAATAAAGGACTTAGAGGAAGAATTATTGAACTTGTTACCTTTTTCAATAAATACAACTTATTTGAAAGAAATTTTACAGCTGAAGAATTAAAAATAATACAAGATATAAAAGAAAATGATAAACTACTTGCTGTTAACTTAAAAGATTTATTTGGAACCGCCTCGGATTCTTTAATTTTTTATGTTTGCAAAGTAATGCCCTATGATTATGTGAAATGGATATGGGATAGGTTGAAAAACCCAAATGCAGACAGATTTCTAATAAACCCAAATTCTTTAAGAAATTGGACTGATGGATTTCCAATTTATGGTTTACTTGTTCGTAATTTAGGAAATGTAGAGGATTTTATAGAAAAAGTTGAAGCTGTTCAAAAATTAGATAATTCAAATAAAGACACGATAATTTTAGATTTCAATCCTCGATATCTTTATAGTTATAATGAAAATCGTATTTTGCGTATTTTTTACGAAAAACATCTTGTATATCCTAAAAATATAATAATTAATAAAGAAAAAATCTTGGATAAAGATAATTATAATTTTTATAGTCTATCAATGGTAATTTTTGGGGGATTAGGTCCAGAGGGTTTTGGATTTACTTATTCTACACCTAAAGGGGAAGTGATCGAAATATGTTCGGATCAAAAAGAAACTGAAGCCATTGTGATAAAATTTAAGCAATACTTAATGAAAAAATTTTTAGATAAACTTGAAGAAGAAATGGCTAGTATAGGCATAAATCTTATCATTATAAACAAAATAATCAAATACTTATCAGATATTATAAATCCAAAAGGTTTAGTAAGTTATTATAATAAGAACTCGATTTTAAGAAAAATTAGAACTTTTTTAACTCAAATAGATGAACTACAACATGACAAAGATTCCAAAATAGAAGCAATTATGGAAAAAATTTCATTTGCAATATCAATAATTCTAAAAAGGATTAAACTTAAAGATCAATTTATTACACGGATGGAATTAGTAGCAAACGGGAAATTAAAATCTGAAGATGTGGCAAAACTCACAAGCTTGAGAGGAAAATCCCATTATGACGTCTTACGAGAAAGGATGTTTCTCCAAAACAAACCTAAATGGTTTTTCAAAAACTACCCAAAAGAAATAAATGAACTTGAAAGAGAATATCAAAAAGTTTTGGATAAGTTTTATAAAACAGAAAGAGAATTAGGTTTTGATTACTGATAAATTATATTAATTGATTAAATGAGAAATAACTTCTTTTCAGAGATAAGCAAATTAATTAAAAATTAACAAGCACTAAATAATAATAATTGAAAATTAATTTATTATGAATATAATTTTCTTATTTTAATCTTGTTTAATTATGATTTCAGAACAATTGCAGGTATTACTTAAAACAATACAGAATGAGGATATCTCTCGATTTAAAAACCTCATTGCTCATTTTGAAAAAATGGAGTTCATGGATTTATCAGAATCCTCAGATTTTGATAAAATTAGTGATATTAAAGAAAAATGTTATTATTTAGCTCTCTCAAATTATCTTTCTTTAATGAAATTTACTGAATTCGAACAGCTGATTAACTATTCTGATGAATTAGGGATATTCCTTGAAGTAATGAAAATCCCATTTAGATTTAAAATAATTGCGTATCTACACTTGGATGGTATCCAAAAAGGATTAACTGGAAGGATCTTCGAAATCATAAAATTCTTTAATAAATATAATTTATTTGAGAAAAGATTTTCTCAAAAAGAATTGGATTTTATTGAAAGTGTAAAAAGAGATGATAAAGCTCTTTTAGGTAATTTAAAAAATTTATTTGGGAAAGTATCAGATTCTTTAATTTTCTATTCATGCAAATTAATGCCATATGATCTCTATTTAATGTATGTAGAAAGAGCAAAATCGTATTTAACTAATGAAAATCGTTCCCAATTTCGAGGAAGATTCAATATTAACTTTTTGAAACAATGGACTGATTGGTATTCTATGTATGGGTTAAATGTGAGAAATTTAGGCTCCATAGAACAGTTTATTGAAATGTTTGAAAAGAATTACACAGGGTTTGGTAATAAAATTGATGAAGAAGAGCATACTAACTTTCTAGAATTTAATGCTATATACCGTTCTTATTACGACCCTGCAGAGGATCATGAATATCGTGAAGTTAAAAAACACTTTTTGTCTCCTGAGAATATTTTAAAAAATAAAGAAAATATTTTGAAAAAGGATGAATATAAATTCTATAGTTTATCAATGGTCCTTCTTGGAGGTTTAGGACCAGAAGGTTTAGGACTCACATATTCTACCCCAAGAGGAGAAGTGGTTGAAATCTGTTCAGATCAAAAAGAAACTGAAGCGATCATTATAAAATTCAAACAATATTTAAAAAGAAGATTTCTAGATAAACTAGATAAAGAAATGACAAGTTTAGGTATAGAGGTTAGCATTAGAGAGAAAATTATAGACTTTTTATCAGAGATTATAAAACCTACAGAATTAATTGGGTATTATAATAAAAATGCGATTTTAAGAAAAATTAAGAATTTTTTATATCAAATTAAAGAACTAGAACAAGCCTATAAATCCGAACTAGAAGAGATCTTAAATAAAATTTCTGTTGCTATTTCCATTATATTGAGAAAGATCCAACTTAAGGATCAATTCATAACACGCATGGATTTAGTAGCACAAGGCAAAATAAAATCTGAAGATATCGCGAAATTAACTAAAAAAGTTTATTATTATGGCGAAAACTATTTAATCTGTTTTGCTTGTGGAGAGCAATTCAAAAAAGATAAGGAATTTTGTCCATATTGCAATTCTCCTGTAGGAAAAACACATTATGATGTTTTACAGGAAAGATTTTTCTTCCAAAATGAAATTAAATGGTTTTTCAATGATTACACGAAAGAAATAAATGATCTTGAGAGAAAATTCCTAATATCATAAGCAATAATTAAAAAGATAAATGGGAGAGGGGGGATTTATTCTAAACAGGGGAAACCCCTTTTTCGTTGAACCCCCGACCACTCGGCTTCTGAAAACTCTACGTCTGCAGAGAATGCCCCAGCCGAGTATCATACCAATCTAGACCACCCTCCCTATAAAAAAGGCATAAGTCTAAGACTTTAATCTTTTTTTATTGTATTATAAAGAATATTATATCATTTTTATTGTTATTCTTCAAATTAGAAAAAAATTAGGGATTAAATATTTTACCTGTCTTTGCTTCTTCCTCTTCGCGTAAAGGTTGTTTCATTATTTTTCCAGTAGGTGTTGTTTCCAAGGTCTCTCTAAATTCCACATATTTCGGAATTTTAAAATCAGCCAAATTTTGTTTACAATAGTCAATTATATCTTCTGCAGTGGTCGATTCACCTTCCTTCAATACAATAAATGCTTTTGGAAGTTCTCCATATATTTCATCTCGCACTCCAATAACTGTTGCTAAAGAAACTGATGGATGTGTATAAAGTACTTCTTCCACCTCCCTTGGATAAATATTTTCACCACCTCGAATAATCATATCTTTTTTACGATCTGTTATAAAGAAAAACCCATCCTCGTCCATGTGACCAATATCCCCTGTATACAACCACCCGTTTTTAAGTGTTTCGGCATTTGCTTCTGGATTTTTAAAGTATTCCTTCATAACATTATCTCCCTTAATAATAATTTCCCCTTTCGTATTTGGGGAAACATTTTTACCGTTTTCATCTACGATTTTCATTTTATTACCAGGTAAAGGTATACCAATACTTCCTACTTTACGTCTATCTTCTGTTTCTGTAGGTAAGGGATTTACTGAAGAAGCGCAGCATCCTTCTGTAAGACCATAACCTTCTACGATTTTACATTTGAAAGTTGCTTCAAATTCCTTAAATACTTCTACAGGTAAGGGTGCTGCTCCACAGATAACAAATTCCAAAGAAGAAAGATCTAAATTCTCATGTGGCATTCGAATTAAAATAGATAGCACCGTTGGAACAGCACTGAAAGTTGAAGCTTTATATTTTGCTACGGTTTCCCAATGGGTTTGAGCTGAGAAACCAGGTGTTAATATGCAACTAGCACCTATCGAAAAAGGGGCCATAACCGTGACAATTTGTGCATTGACATGGAATAATGGTAAAATAAGCATAAAACGAAAATCTTCTCTAGCATTTAGGAATTCTTGTATCATTTCTGCATTTCTACGTATATTAAAATGAGTTTGTAATACACCTTTGGGGAAACCGGTGGTACCACTAGTATATAATATAGCAGCAATATCTTCCTTTTCTTTAATTTTTACCTTTGGGGGCTCATCAGCTGAAGCTTTATCCATTAATTCCCAGAAATTCAGTGTATTTTCAATTGGGTCTCCAATAACAATCACATGTTTTAAATTGGGGAGATCATCTTTTATATCATTAACTATTTCCAAAAATTGTGGAACTGTAACTATAGCTTTCGCTTCCGAATGACCAACTACAAATTTTACTTCTCGAGTTTTAAATAGAGCATTTACAGGACCAGTAACCGCTCCTATTTTAGGAATTCCTAAATATAAATAAACATATTCTGGCATATTTGGCAGATAAACACTTACTTTATCACCCTTTCTGATTCCTAAATTATATAAAAAATTCGCTACTCTATTTGTTAGTTCGTTTAATTGATTATAAGATATGGTTGTATCTTTCCAATACAAAAATATTTTATCTCGATACTTTTCAGCTTGCTTTTCTACTAATTCTCTTAGATTCATTTAGATTTCCTCATTTTTTTACATTAAAAAATACACATTCTATCAAATAAAATTTTGCTTCTATTGATTTCTATAATCTATACCAATAATTTTTATATTGGTTAAAAAGTTTTTATTCTTATCTTTTTTTCATAACTCAAATAAACGATTGAAAAAATATTGAGTGAGATAATTTTGAGAGCAAGAAAGCCGTTCTTAATATTCTGGCCACAATATTTTGATGCGAAAAGAAGCCGTTCAAAAGGGAGAAGGTTACCCATCAAATTTGCTATAGATAGAGCTTCCCTCAGCGATATCGCTACAGCAGCAGGTAATTTGGGGTATCATGCTGAAATAGAAAAACATTATAAATATCCTAAAACATGGTGGGATGATCCCGGAAGAGTTGTAATTGATACTAAAGGAAAAAAGAAATCTAAAGTAATGCTCGAAGTTGCAAAAGAAATTAGAAAAATTCAATCAAAAAAATAATCGATAGTAAATGCATGAATTTTCGTTTGCATATAGTATTTTCAAGGTAGCTGAAGCTACTGCTATAAAATATAATGCTAAAAGGATAACGGAGGTTCTTCTTGAAATTGGAGAATTGACTCTTATCGTACCAGAACTACTCCAGCGTTCTTTTGAGATGGCAACTAAAGGGTCTATCGCTGAAGGGGCCAAGTTGGTAATAATGATGACTCCAGGGAAAATAAAATGTAGAGATTGTGGAAAAAATTCTGAAGTCACATTGACTAAAGATGCACAATTGACAGGATTACAATTATTTCAATGCCCTCATTGCCAGAGTAATAATACCGAAATTATTGAAGGAAAAAAAGCTAATGTAAAGAATATTAAAATTCAAGAATGAATGTATAAATGAATTTGAAATAATATTAGGTTGTATTGATAAATAAGCAGAAAAATTTAATTTAACTTGAGATTAAAATCCCATTTAGAGCCCCATGCTGACCAGGACGACTGGTTACTCTTGCATTACCTAATTCTGTCTCAACTACCGCTCCTTTTGTCAGAATGTGCCTTCTATTTAAATCTTTTGAAGCAGCATTATTTTCAAAACCTAAAATCCTAACCTTTGAAGTCTTATTTGAACTAGGATCAGTTACATTAATAAACATTGTAGAAAATAATTTACGTTTAGTGTTTCCACCCATAACACGTTGTTTTTTTACTTTGTAATCGCCTATTTCTGTATCTATTGTAGGACGAGTAAGTTCTCGTTTCCTTTTCTTTCTAAAGAATTTATATTTTTTACCTGTGTATTTTCTTCTGCTTCGAGCTTGACTTCTTGCCATAAAATATTTACCAAAGAGATTATTGCTGAATACTATTGATAAAGAAGGATATCTTTAAAATTTTTTTAAAAGTGAACTAAATTATGTTTTATTATGCAAAAATAAATATAGAAATAATTTTTATTTAACATAATATATCAATCATAAATCATTGATTATAGAAGATTTTGCCTGCAAAAAAATGATAAATAATAATATAGATCATCGAATTATAGATGAAAAAGCGCTTGAAAAAGCTATGAAATCAGGTACTACTACTGTGGGGATAATTGTTAAGGATGGAGTTGTAATTGGAACTGATAGTCAGGCATCCGGAGGTTACTTCGTTGCTTCTAAGCAAGCTCAAAAACTCTATAAGATAAACCAATTTACAGCAACTACAATTGCGGGAGGAGTAGCGGACTGTCAATACGTGGTTAACCAATTGAAAGCCTTATCCCGCTTAAAGGAGGTAGAAGAGGGAATTGTGCCAGAACCGAAATACATTGCGAGCATTTGTCGTAATATTCTTTTCTCAGGGCGCTCATTCTTTCTATCAATGATGATAATAGGCGGATATTCCGAGAAGGAACAGTCTGGTAAACTTTATGGGATTGATCTTTTAGGGACTTTATATGAAGAAGACAGCTTCATTTCTTTCGGAAGCGGTTCACCATTTTCATTAGGAGTCTTAGAAGCAGACTGGGTACCTAATATGACTGAATCAGCAGGAATAAATCTGGTTGAAACGGCAATAAATAGCTCAAGAGAGAGGGATGCCGCCTCAGGATATGATTTACAAATCTGCTCAATTGACAAAACTGGTTTTAAACAGATTCAATAATATGACTAGAAATTCTACTAATTATTCCTTATTTGTAAATCAACCTGTAATAATTCTTTATTGTAATATATAAATCCATTGATCTTTTCTGTATTCATATCCATAATAGTCCAAATTTGATTTTTGAACGGATTTCTTTTTGCTCCTATATCTTTATCGAGATATTTCATATTTTCGATATCTATTGAACTAGGGTATGGAGGAACGGGATGTGAATGAA
>JBHLOJ010000198.1:0-3217 GCA_048940605.1 Promethearchaeota archaeon | reverse complement strand
TCTTGGCACTTATGAGGATATCACAGAACGAAAAATTGCTGAAGAAAAATTAAAGGAATCTGAGGAGAAATTTAGAACTCTTGTTGAAACAACCAGTGATTGGATTTGGGAAGTAGATCGAAATGGTAAATATGTATATTCAAGTCCAAAAATTAGAGAACTATTAGGTTATGAGCCTGAAGAAGTTATAGGTAAATCTCCATTCGATTTAATGCCGCCAGAGGAGGCTAAACGAGTAAGTAAAATTTTTGATAATATAATTATATCCCAAACATCCTTTGAAGGGTTGTTAAATAGAAATCTGCACAAGAATGGGCAAATTATAATACTTGAAACCAGTGGTGCTCCAATTTTTGATATTGAAGACAATTTTCAAGGATATCGTGGTATTGATCGAGACATTACTGATCGAATGCAAGCAGAATTAGAGTTAATAGAATCGGAGGAAAAATTTCGAACTATTACCGAACAATCCTTCATGGGAATAGCTATCATACAAGATGGGAAAATAAAATATGTAAACGAGACTCTATTAAGAACAACAGGATATACCCAACAAGAAGTATCAAATTGGTCGTCAAACGAATTTTTCAAATTAGTTCATCCTGAAGATATATCAACTGCGATGAAACGATTCCAAAGAATGCAAACGGGAAACATGGGTGCAATAGGAGCTCACCCTTACAGATTATTTACTAAATCTAGAGAATTAATATGGATCGATATAAATTCTAAGGTAATTCAATATCAAGGGAAAAATGCAATTTTAGTTTCTCTCATTGATATAACTCCAAAGAAAAAAGCAGAGAGTCTGATAATTGAAGAGAACAAGAGATTATTAGAAATAGATGAATTAAGAAAAGAACTTCTCACAAGAATTTCACATGAATTGAGGACACCTCTCACTTCAATATATGGTGTATCTCAATTTTTATTAAGAGAATCAACCTGGAGTGAAGACCTAATACCTTTTCTTGAAATCTCACATAGAGGCATATTACGCTTAAAAGAGCTTGTAGATAATTTGTTAGATGCATCCCAGTTAGATGTGAAAAAATTAAATCTTAACCTCAAAAAAATTAATTTAAGTGAAGTTGTAAACGATAATATTAAGGATTTATTCTATTTAGCATCATCCAGAAATTTATCTATAGATTTGAATTTACCCAATGAAATTTATTATAAAGTTGACAAAAATAGATTTTCTCAATCGATCATTAACCTTGTTTCAAATGCAATTAAAAATACACCTTCAGGTGGAAAAATTCAAGTAAAAATAAAAGAAACAAATAATTTTATTGACATCATTATAAAAGACAATGGAGTAGGAATTACATCAGAAGAACAAAGGAAATTATT
The DNA here is from genome assembly GCA_048940605.1 of Promethearchaeota archaeon. Lineage (GTDB taxonomy): Archaea > Asgardarchaeota > Lokiarchaeia > Sigyniarchaeales > SOKP01 > Loki-b32. Next base: position 1,858 of record JBHLOJ010000198.1, on the reverse strand, counting down.
TCAGAAGTTTGGGAAAATTGAGCGATATGGTCAGGATCTTGATGTAGACATTGAAGGTGCTGGTTTAGGGCTTTTTATATCAAAAGAAATCGTAGAACTTCATGGTGGTAAAATTTTAGTTGAATCTAAAGGAAGAAATAAGGGAGCTAAATTCACCATACGATTTTTAAAAAAAATAGGGCAGAATAATCAGGAATAAGATTTAATTTTCCTTTTTTTCTCTCAGAATTTTATCGATCAAATCAAAATCTTTTAAACTAAAAGGTTTTGATATTAATCCATCAACACCAAATTCGACCATTTTTTCTGCAACCTCCGAATTTGGTACTGCAGTTAAGAATATGATTCGAATGTCTTTGAAGTCAGAATTAGACTTAATTGATTTTACAACATCATAACCGCTAATATCTGGCAAAATAATATCGAGCAATAATATTGATGGTTTAGATTCTTCTAAAAGGTCTAATCCCTTCTTGCCTGTCCTTGCTTCTTTACAGGAATATCCTATACGCCCAAAATATCTTGTTAAGAAATTTAGTGTCTCTATATTATCTTCTATGATTAAAATATCATATTTGATTTTATTCCTATCCATAACTTTTTCCTCTTCAATTTTTAAGTCTTCAAAATTAGAAATTATAAATTCTTCAAAAGAAAGGCACTGGTTATATATATTCTTTAATTCTGTAATAACCCCATAATTTAGAGAATATTCTTTTCCTTCAATTAGTAATTGTAAGTAAGCCATAATTGTGGTTAATCTTTCTTTTAAATCATGAGAAAGTCTTGATAGTACATTAATATTATCGGGCTCTTTTTCGCTATAGGGGGAAGATTTATATTGAATGTAAAAATCCATGGCTTCTTTTACTAATTTTGAAAGAGTAGAATAATTGCTTTTATTGACAAATGAGACCCATCTTTCTTTCATATTCTTAGAAACATAGAGAGCAACACGTTCTTTATCAATATCATAAAGACGTTCACCTTTTTGCCATTTTAAGAATCCTTTAGTAATTTCATTATTCCAAATTGCATTTTTCCCTGTTTCTAATTCATATTTTTTCATTTTTTCTGTTTTTTGGATTTTTTGCGCCATTTTTCTTTTTCCGAAATTGCATTTTTATTTTTCTTTAGTAATGTTAAATTATTTTGCACATAAATATGCCTCTGTTTTCTTCTCTAAGTAGTTTATTTATTTTGAAAATACGTTCTATTAACATGAAAAGATATAGATAAAATAATATTTTAATATGCTGTTTATTACTCTTATCTAGAATGATCTAATTGTACAAAAATTCTTAATTGCGAAATATTTCTTGCACAATTTTTTTTAAAAAGTTTATAAGATAGACATATATCCAATATTACATATTCGGTGTTTAAAACTTAAGTTATTTGCCTATATTCAGATTTCAAATAGGATTTGTTATAATTCAGAATTCAGAAAATATACAATAATAACACGTTTTTAAAATGTCAAAATTATTTAACAACAAAAAAATTAAAGATAACAAAGAATCGTCTGCTACTAATTTTTACCCTGATTTGAATCTTTGTATACCATAGTTATTAATAACTGGTTTTGAATTATTTCACAGATGGTTATGTAGTCTTTAAGATTGAGTTGATTAATTGGTTTAAACATCTTTAATAGCGAACCTTATCAATTATTTGATATTACCACTTGTTTTTAAACCGTCAAGAAGCCATTGTATCATTAATTCTATTCCCATGAGATTTTCTTTGGTATGAACGGTAGAATTTGGGATAAATGCATTATGATATCTCTCAGCAATATATTTCACATCTGGATTTTCATTATACCATTGAATAAGTGAATCTTTTGCATTTAGGA
>JBHLOJ010000092.1:0-13266 GCA_048940605.1 Promethearchaeota archaeon | reverse complement strand
CCCTCTAATTCTTTTGGTTCTGTAAATGTCCCTAATATTATTGTCGCTTTAGATTTCACATTCTTGATCTTTTCAAGAGAATCGAAATTTTTCCTTTTAATTAAGGGATCATGAATATGATCCATAATTGGATATCCAACCAGTGCCATTTCTGGAAAGATTATAATATCTTTCTCTTGGTACTTTTTAATAACATCTATTACTTTTTCTGCGTTTGATTCGATATCTCCTACAGTTGGATTTATTTGCCCTATTACTATGTTCAAATTTACAGATTTCATCCTAATTCATTAGCATAAAAGTTATGACTATACTTTTCATAAGTATTACAGAATTAAAAAAAAAATCGAAAAAAAAAATCAAAAAATTATAATCTAATATAACGGTTTCTTTCCCATTCACTTACGATAACTCTGTAAGCATCAAATTCCTCTAATTTAGCATAATAATAGTTTTTAAATGCTGTTTCACCAAATATTTCTTTCATTAATTCAGATTCTTTAAACTCCGATAATGCCTCATGTAAACTACCGGGTAGAGATATAATACCCTCCTTTTCCATTTCTTTACTGGAAAGATGGTAAACATTCCTATCTGTTGGTTCCGAAATTTCTATATCGTCAGATAAAACTCCTTCCAAACCTGTAGTCAAGAGCACGCTAAATTGAAGATATGGATTTCCAGAGGGATCTGGACATCTAATTTCACATCTAGCAGCATTGGGGCGACCATGGAAATCCGGTACTCTAATTAGGGGAGATCTATTTCTAAAACCCCACGCAAGATAGACAGGAGCCTCAAAACCTGGAACGAGTCTTTTATAGGAATTTGGCCAGCTACTTAGAACAGCACACATGGCTCTTGAATATTTTAATTGACCTGCTATCCATTTTTTCATTGTTAATGAGATATTATCTTGATCATCTTCATCATAAAACACATTATTCCCATTTTTCCATAATGACTGATGCACATGCATACCTGATCCATTAATTCCGTGAAAAGGTTTAGCCATGAAAGTTCCAGTAAGATTATGGTTTGCTGCTACTGTTTTGACTATCGCTTTTATAGTTATAGTATTATCTGCTGTATTTACAGCCTCATCATAGCGAAAATCTATTTCGTGTTGACCATAAGCAACTTCATGATGAATACATTCAACATTAATCCCAAATGCATCACTATATTCTGCAATAGTATACCTAATCATCTCATTAATATCATACGGATCATAATCGAAGTAGCCCCTCATATCTGAAGGTTTGAATTCTGCCTTAGTATCTGGAGTTAATATAAAAAATTCCATTTCTGGTGCACAAAAATATTTATAACCATGTTCTTCTGCCTTCTTTGTAGCACGATATAGAATATAACGAGGATCTCCTTCATATCGATCACCATCAGGTTTATAAATATCACATATAACTCTTGCAACCTTATTTTCTTTTCGCCATGGTAAGAGGTGAAAAGTGCTCGGATCCGGAAGTGCAACTTTATCAGATTCCTCAATAGCACCATATCCAGTTATGGAACTTCCATCAAAATTTTCCCCAACTTCAAATATATCCTCGATCCTTTTGGAATTTATCTCAAATGATTTAATAATTCCATGAATATCAGTAAATTGAAGATAGATAAATTTAATATCTTCCTCCTTGATCTTCTCTATTATAGCATCACACATTTCTTTCCTTTTTGGATTATCTTTTTCAATCATTTCTTATAACTCTTTTAGTTGTTATTTTATTCATAAATTAGAGATGAATAATTCTTTTTCATCATAATCGTGGTGAAATCTTTTATGGTTGAGGATTTTCTAGTGTTCTCCGTATTTAAGTTAAGCTTATTAATAGGTTCACAATTCCAGTCGTAGGATGCATTTTCGTGAATTGCAAAATTAATGGGTTCTGGAGTTAAATCTTTAATTAGTTCACAAGTTTTACTTGTTTTAAATGCAATTGTATCAATATCTAAAAAGATTGAACAATTCCATTTATGATTGTCTCGACTCCCAAAATCTGCTAATCCACTAGAAATCGAATAATCTTCGCACTCCTGACAAATCTTACTATCATAACGGTACTTTTTTCCGCAAACAGGACATTTTATTTCCATTTTTTTTTATTCTCTCTTATTTAATTATTGGTTTAATTAATTTTCTTAAAAAAGAAATTCAATTATTACCAAATTAAATTACTTTTTATTGTTATATGGGATTTAAATCCCATTCTTTATCCTTGATTAATAAATGTGATCGTATATATAAAAATTTTTTGTTCAATCATCTCAAAGATTCACTTTTTGATAAAAATGTTAACAACACATTTAATAACCAATTCCTAAAGTGATCGATTGATTTATCAGAGATTTTTCGTCGCTAAATAGAATGATCATTTGAATATTTTTTCTTAATCAAATTATACAAATGCATACTTTTATAATAATTATATAACTATCTATTATTATGGTTGTAAACTCTAAGTTTGTTGAATTATCAGATTTAGATATCAAGATCCTAACTAAACTAGACGAAGACGGACGTTTATCATATCGTCATCTTGCAAGAGATTTAGAAGTAGGTTCACCAGTTACAATAAAAAGTCATGTGGAGACTCTGGAAGAAAAGGGTGTTATTAAAAATTATGGAGTGCAGATTGATTATGAAAAATTGGGATATGACATTATCGCTCTTATTGAATTAACGGTTTCAAAAGGTAAAATGCTTGAAGTTGAAAAAAAGCTAGCTAAAATTCCAAATGTTTTTGCTTTGTATGATATTACTGGGACTTATGATGCACTCATTCTTGCTAGATTTAAAACTAGGGCAGAACTTAGCGAAATGATAAAAGAGGAAATCCATAGCTCCCCTTATGTGGAACGCACTAATACTCATATTGTTTTAAACATAATTAAAGAACAAACTTCTTTTAATAAATTGATGGAAATAGAAAGAGAGAAAACCCAATAGCAATTTGATAGTTAATTCATAAAGCAATTTCTTCCAATGCATTGGTATAATAAGTAAAAAAAAGTTAATTAAAAAACAAATACGAAAAATGTTCAATTAAAATCAGTAACTATTTATAAAAGAATTGAAATTTATAAATAATTGTTCACTAAAAAGATTTCTTTTACTTCCTATGTTCATATATATTTACTTCCTTATCATTCTTTTACTATTTTTAATGGAGAAAATTTAAAAATGTTCAACTATTTTACATAAACTTTATATAGAAGAAAATTTTCACTGAATATTTTCTAGAAAAAAATATTGAAAATGTAATATCGTTCACTAAATTCCATCTTTTTTTGTCAAAAGTTTAGAAAAACCATGAAAAGTTATTATTTCTTTCAATAAAATATAAATATAACTTCAACGTTAGTAACAATTAAGGGGAATATATTCCCTCAAAAATAAAAAGATATTGAAGAGGAATTAAAAAAAAAATTTTGATAGGAGGTTAGTAAAATAACAGTTCAAGAGTATTTTCGAACATGGGAAGAAATTTGTTTGGAAAAATTGAAAGAAATAGGACGATGCTCAGCAGCAGAATGGGCTAGGGCAATGGGATATGGAGATAATCGTAATGGAGTCACAACTGTGATTAAACGAATTAAAAAAACCATGCCTGAAAGGTTAACCATATATTATAACTCAAGACCACGCTTATATGAAGTGGCAATAGAATAAAATTGAACAAGAGAGTGAATTAAAATGGTGTTAAAGTGTCAAATTTGTGGGAAGGAATATTTACATGATGGAAAGATTTGCCATTCATGTGAAGAAACTATGATTACTAGTGGTTTAAGCAGCCAAGATGGAAATTATCGTACATGGCGCTGTGATAGATTTTCAGAGCTAAATGGATTAGTATTTGGAAGCAATATAAATAAGAGACAAGAAAAAGGATTAAATTTAATCGAATGTCCTGAGTGTGGAGAAAAGTATTCATATGGAAGGAAGATATGCCATATCTGTGAAGGGACTACATTACCGTTTGGTAAGTTATTAATACCAGAAAATAAAGAACGCAGGTGGAATTGTGACACTACAATGGCTTGTATGGAGTTATTAACATCTGATTTAGAAACTGTTGAGTCAATTGTGAAGGAAGTACCCCATTTAGAAAAGCTCGAGAGAACTGAATATGAATGGAATCAATTTTCAACTATTAGATATAATAATGAACAAATAGATGGGAAGAACAAGCTTCTAATCTATGAATAGAATTTTATTTTTTAAATTAATTAATATGCAGAAAAGTAAAAATCATGAATATAATCCAAAATAAGATTATGATCGTAGTAGTAAAGAAGGTAACTTGGACGTCTAATTAAAATTAAGTTATTTCTTTACAATTTACTTAATTTTTTCCACGTAACTTAATAATAACTTAATAAAATTAGAGAGGTTAAAGAAAATTCAACAAGAGATAATGTTATTTCCCGGATGTGTCATAGTAAATAGATTACCCTTTATTGAAGTTTCAATTAGAAAAATTTTTGATCATTTAAGGATATCTTTTACTGAAAATCCTAAATTTTCTTGTTGTCCAGATCCAAATGGGATTAAAAATACTAACAAATTGTTATATTCTTTAACCGCAGCTCGTAATATCGCTCTTGCTGAAATAGAAAATAAAGCAATATTAACACCCTGTAATGGATGTTTTACTACATTAAAAAATGTTAAAAGTGAAATCGATACAGATCACCATTTCAAAAGAAAAATAAATAATTATTTAGAAAAGATTGATATTAAGGTTGAGGGAAATACAGAAGTATTCCACATGGTTGATTTCATTTATAAATTTAAGAGAGATGCTATTAGGGATAATTTAATATATCCCTTGACTGGGTTACGAGTTGCTGTGCATTATGGATGCCATTTTCTTAGACCAAGCAAAAAAGTCCAGGTAGATGATCCTCTGGAACCAAAAATTTTTGATGACTTAATTAAAGATTTAGGTGCTGAAAGTATAGATTATAATCTTAAAATGGATTGTTGTGGTGGAAACCTTGAGAGAGCTGGAAATTCCAGCTTATCATTAGAAATTGTTAATGCAAAATTAGAAAGTATGAAAGAAAAAGATGTGGATTGTATTGTTGTTTGCTGTCCTCAATGTTATATGCAATTTGATCACATACAACAGGAATTGAAAAAATCTGATTTTAATTATGACATTCCTGTGCTATACTATTCCGAATTATTATGTATCGCGTTAGGACTAGATATCCGAGATATTATTAAGAAGTATCATAGAACCCAGGTTGATTCGCTTTTTGAAAAAATCGATCACATCCAAGTGAAAAATAAGGAAATAAGGAAATTCTTCGATCTTACCTTTTTACTTAAATGCTATTCTTGTGGGGCATGCGATGACGATTGTCTTATTTCAAAGATGACTGAATTTAGTCCGAATGCACTCATAGGCAAGATTCTCAAAGGAAAAATTGATCAAGTAATATCAGATCCTTCTATTTGGATGTGTCTCGACTGTTATTTGTGTCATGAACTTTGTCCAATGGGAATTGGCTTAATTGAAATTTTTACAATATTACGGAATTTAGCGAAAGAGAGAGGTTTTATCCCTAAAGGATATGAAAAGGAATATAACATTTTTTATGAAAAAGGAATAGTAGGAATGCCTTCGAAGGCTGCGCGGTCAAGAGTTGGATTACCATCAAAAAAACCAGATGTTGGAGATTTGAAAGAGTTGTTTAATTTAATAGAAAGAGAGAATACTAAATTGGAGGAGTAATTAATGAGATGGGAAAATTATACCTCATTACCAGAGCAGTATAGGAATCAGAGAGTATTCGATGGATGTGGGATTTCTGGTTTTATAAATGTTGATGGAAGTAGAGTAAGAGGAGATAAAGTTATTGATATGCTATGTATTTTGAAGGAAAGAGAAAATGGGTTAGGAGCTGGGTTTGCTGCTTATGGTATTTATCCAAAACATAAAAATTATTATGCATTTCATTTCCTCTTTGATAATGATTTTGCAAAAACAAAAGTTTTAGATTTTTTGGAGAATAAAGGTACAATTATTGCATCTGAACCAATTCCAACTAATACATCTTCAAATGTTGATAATCCACCGATTATTTGGAGAGCTTTCTTCGATCCTGATAAAAATGGAAGTCTGGAACCAGATGAAAAAGTAGTACAGGTTGTAATGGAAATAAATGCGAATATAGAAAATGCTTTTGTCATGTCTTCCGGTAAAAATATGGGTGTATTTAAAGGAAATGGGTGGTCATATGAAATTGCAGATTTTTACAAAATTTCTGATTATGAAGCATTTATGTGGTTAGCACATTCAAGGTTTCCCACCAATACTCCTGGATGGTGGGGAGGTGCTCATCCGTTTAATTTATTAAATTGTTCAGTTATTCACAATGGAGAAATAACATCCTATGGAACAAATAAAAGATACTTAGACTCGTTTGGATATAAATGCACTCTTTTTACTGATACGGAAGTTATTGCCTATTTATTTGATTTATTATGTCGTAAACATCAAATACCGTTACCTATCGCTACCATTGCACTAGCACCACCATTATTTGATGAGATTGAGAAGTTAAGCAGGGAAGAGCAAATAATGCTTAAAAGTATAAGAGCAACTTATCGGAGTGCAATGTTAAACGGGCCATTTTCAATTGTGGTTGGCTTATCAAATCCAGTTCCTACAATGATAGGATTATCTGATAGAAAAAAATTAAGACCTCTTGTAATTGGAATTTCAGATGATGAAAACACTATATATATGAGTAGTGAAGAAGCGTCTTTCAAACGATTAACGTTATCTAATAGAAATTTCTCAATGAAAGAAATATGGCATCCCAAAAGTGGGTCAGCAACGATTGCTATGCTTGGTCAAGGATTAATGACAAATGGTCTTGAAACACCTTTTAAAAATTTAAAAATGACAATGATGGAGGCTTAAATAATGGCAATCGCGCACGAAATTATTAATTATTTTAGAGTTGATATAAACAGAGAAGATTGCAAAAAATGTAAACGATGTATTAATCATTGTTCATTTGGGGTATTGTCTTTTAATGGGGAACAAATAGTTGCTGAGGATCATAAATGTGTGGCCTGTCAAAGATGTGTAGTTATGTGTCCTGGAAATGCAATAAGAATCGTTCAAAATGAGTCATTTTTACCCCCTCATGGGCATTATACGAGAAAAATTAGAAATATAATCTGGGCACAATCTGGGAATGGAGGTGTTTTATTATCTGCAACAGGTAACGATAGACCAATACGTTCAATATTCGATGATTTACTTTTAGATGCATGTCAAGTTACTAATCCCTCTATCGATCCCTTAAGAGAAACAATTGAAACTAAGATAATTTTTGGGAGAAAACCAAAGAAATTAACTTTTGTTTCTGATCCTGATGATTTAGAGAAAATATCTTTAAAAACTAATTTAATGCCGAATTTTGAGATTGATATGCCAATCATGGTAGGACATATGTCTTTAGGTTCAATTAGCTATAATGCATGTCAAGCAATTTACCAAGCAGCAACTGAATTAAATATTGTGGCAGGATCAGGTGAAGGTGGGTTACATCCAGATTTCTACGAATATGCTCCAAATATAATTACAGAAGTCGCATCTGGAAGATTTGGAGTAGATATTAACTATCTTAGCAACGCTACAGGGTTAGAAATAAAGATAGGGCAGGGAGCTAAACCAGGTCATGGTGGGCATTTACCAGGTGAAAAAGTTAGTAGTTTAATCTCACAAACCCGAATGATACCAAAAGGAAGTGATGCGTTATCTCCTTATCCCCATCATGATATATATTCAATAGAAGATTTAGCTCAATTAATTTCTGCCTTAAAAGAAGCAACAAGATATAAAGTTCCTGTAGGAGTTAAAATAGCAGCAGTTCATAATTCAGCTCCGATTGCAGTTGGAATTGTTAGAGGAGGTGCTGATTTTCTTACGCTAGACGGGTTTCGTGGCGGAACTGGTGCTGCTCCAAGAATTATTCGAGATCATGCAGGAATCCCTATTGAATTGGCCATAGCCGCCGTTGATGAAAGATTAAGGCAGGAGAATTTACGTGAAGAAATAACATTAATAGCTGGCGGTTCAATTCGATATTCTGCAGATCTAATTAAAGCGATTGCTCTGGGTGCTGATGTAGCAATGTGTTGTATGCCAGTTTTAATTGCCATGGGATGCAGAGTTTGCCAACAATGCTTCAGGGGACTCTGTTCCTGGGGAATTGCAACTCAACAAGATTATTTGGTAAAACGATTGGATATTGATGTTGCAAAAAATAGAATAATAAACTTATTTCATTCTTGGAATGAAGAATTGAAGGAAGTTTTAGGAGCGATGGGAATTGATTCTGTAGAATCGCTCCGCTCAAACAGAGATCGATTAAGATATATCGGTCCAAATCCGCGTATTGCGGACATTTTAGGAGTAAAACATGCAGGTGAATAAAATTACTATAGTAAATGATATTGAAACAAAAAATTTTGGAATTGGAATCGAAGAACCATTAGAGATAGACGCAGCTCCAAATGGAGATCCTATCGATTATAGAGAATTAAATTCAATGATTCATGATGCAGTTGATAAAAATTATAAAAAAATTGTGTTAAACAATGTTTGTGGGCAGAGATTTATAGGTGCTGCTTTACAAGGAGAGATAGAAATAAGTATTAATGGTGTTCCTGGTAATGATTTAGGGATTTTTATGGATGGTCCCAGAATTAGTGTTTATGGAAATTGTGAGGATCAATCTGGAAATACCATGAATCAAGGAACCATGATAATTGACGGGGATGGAGGAGATGTTATAGGTTTATCTTCAAGAGGTGGGAAGATTTATGTCAAAGGGGATGTTGGATATAGAGTCGGCATCCATATGAAAGAATATAAAGATCATTTTCCAATATTAATCGTTGGTGGTACAGCTAAAGACTTTTTGGGAGAATATATGGCTGGTGGTAAAATTATTGTTCTTGGTTTAAAAATATTCTCAAATGATACTGTTTCTGAGAATCCACAGCCAATTTGTGGTACTGATTTAGGAACAGGGATTCATAGAGGTGCTATCTATCTTCGAACTGAAGAAAATGTAGAAGATCTACTAGGTGTTGGAGCTCAAGTTTTCGATCTTTCGGAAGAAGAGCAGGAAGAAATTAATAAGTATTTAGCAGATTTCTGTAAAACGTTTAATATTCCCTTAGGTACTATTGATAACAAACCTTTTAAAGTTATTAAACCAATTTCAAAAAGACCATTTGGAGGAAATTATTGTAACCAATTAATTTAAATTATTTTTCTTTATATTTTGAATTTGTAAAGTTGTAGACTTTGAAATTGAAATTAGAAAAAGTAAAATCCAATTAAAAAATCTTTATTTTTTCATAAGATTTTCTAATTGATTTACAAAATCTTCATATTGTTTTATCCCGAGTGCCCAAAAATCTTTTTTTGTTATATCTAATCCCACAATTCTTCCTAATTCTTCTGCGGAAACACTTCCTCCGACGGCGAGGAGCTTCCTAAATTTAGGGACAAATTCTTTACCTTCCTTTTTATAAGTTTGATAAAGTGCATAAACGAAAAGCTGAGCATAGACATATGGATAATTATAGAAGCGGAAATTTGGTATAAAGTAATGTTGTTTCATAGTCCATTCCCAATCCATCTCCTCAAACCATTCAACAGAATCTCCGTATATTTTATCTCTCCCAGCACACCAATATTTTGATATCGTTTTACCATCTAGATTTTCACCATTTTCTATAGCTTTATATAAATTATGTTCAAACCAATATCTTGCGCTTACTTGAAATGCTGCTTGTCCAGCATCATCAAGTACATGGGCTAGTATTGCCATTTTTTCTTCATTTGATTCCGTTAATTCAAGAAGCAAATCAGTTAATAAAAGTTCTCCAAATATTGAGGCAGTTTCTGCTACAGTATACCCTGGATGAATATTGAAGTATGTTTGAGCTTGAATAGCTAAATAATCATGGACCGCATGACCAAGTTCATGAATAAGTGTGAAAATTTCATTCAATTCTCCAGTATAGGTCATTAGAATAAAGGCAGATTTACCTTTATACCAAGAAGCACAATTTGCCCCATTCACTTTACCTTTTCTTGGACTTGCATCAATATGATTTCGACTAAACATATCATTAAGATACTCCGCAAATTCATAATCAAATATTTCATTTGCTTGAATGACAAGTTCTTTAGCTTTTTTCCATGAAAATTTTTTATGTGGAGCAATTGGAAGCGGGGCGCGAACGTCAGCACAATCTAATTTGGGAAAACCTAAGATCTTTGCTTTAAGATTCAAATATCTACGATAAACGCCTACTCCTTCTTCTATCGCTCTCATCAAATTATCTATTATTTCTTGAGTTGTATCATTAGTAATAAGAGAATGATGCATTGGGTTATCATATTTTCTTCTCTTCGAATTATTAACCCAATCTCCACATATACTTCTTAAAGCAGTAGAAAATATATACTCATCTTCTCCTAGCAAACTATATATAGACTTATTTGCTGATATTCTTGTATCTCTATCTGGGTGATTAAGTAAAGCATTAGCCTCCCCATAAGATAATTCCTTCTTCTCACCCTCTATTTCTACTGCAATTTTTCTTGTATTCAACCACTTGGACTGTAGAGTACTCCACGCTCTTATTCCATATTGATTTTTTTCAAGAATTAATTGTTCTTCTACTTCAGAAAGATCATGAGGAAATTTTCTTTTAATTCTCTCCAACATATGTTTATAATTAGATAAAATCGGTTCATTAATTATTTCAGCATTGTTATATACAAATTTAGTAATATCTAAATCTAAAAATGCCAGATCTTTAGATATTTTTGTTGTAAAATCATCAACGCGATTCTTTAAAGCTTCATGTTCTGGTACTGTCATATTAGCACTGAATAATCTATCTTTATAAAGATCTAATTCATCAATATCAGCTTCAAATTCTTCTTGTATTTTAAATAATTCTAGCAATTTCTCAGGTGTAAATTCAGTAGAGTTAATTTTCCCTTTATAATTTTTAACAAGTTCATTTGCTTTACTGGAAAGTGTGTCCATCCTTTCAATGATTTTAGGATCATCATAACCACTGAAGATTTCTGTTAAATCCCACACGATTTCTTTTTCAGTCACAATAATCAATACCTTAAAAATTATAAAATTTAAAAACCTTTAGCAAAATCATATTTTTAATCTCAAAGCTGAGGTATAGAAACAGGTAAAAATAAAAGATTTAATACCAAAACTCAATTTTTGTATTACTCTATTATTTATTTCAGTTAAAACAAAGTTTATTCATATTCAATTGTGCCAGGGGGTTTATTGGTGATATCATAGACGATTCTATTTATTCCCTTAACCTCATTAATAATTTTTGTCCCAATTTTCTCTAGCAAATCCCAATTTAATTTAGCAAAATTAGCAGTCATAAAATCAAGAGTTTCAACAGCTCTAATGGCACAGATATATTCATAGGTGCGGAAATCTCCCATAACACCAACGGTTTTTAGTGGTAAAAAAACACAAAAGACTTGCATTAAATCATCATATGCCCCTGCTTTTTTAATCTCATCGATTAAAATCTCATCTGCATCTCTTAAGATATCAAGTTTTTCTTTATTTATAGCACCAACTATCCTTACAGCCAAACCGGGTCCTGGAAAGGGATGTCTTGAGATGATTTCCTCTGGGACTCCGAGTTTTACCCCAATTTTTCTAACTTCATCTTTATATAAGTTTTTTAATGGTTCGATAACTTTTAACGTCATGTTTTCTGGTAATGTCACATTATGATGCGATTTAATTCGAGCTGAAGTTTTACTTGTTGCACTTGTTTCTACGCGGTCTGGATAAATTGTTCCTTGAGCAAGATATTTTATATCTGGATTTTGCTTTTCTAATTCAAAAGTCATGTCTTCAAACACTTCTATAAACGTATGACCTATTATTTTACGTTTCTCTTCTGGATCCTCAATATTCTCAAGTTTTTTTAAAAACAATTCTTCAGCGTCTATATAATGAAAGTTTTTAAAATTTAATTGATCCTTGAATGTCTTTTGAACTTGTATTTCTTCATTTTTTCTCAATAAACCATTATTCACAAATACGCAGTGTAAGCGATCACCAATAGCTCTATGAATTAGAGCAGCTGTTACAGATGAATCAACACCCCCACTTAATCCTAAAATCACTTTATCATTTGGTCCTACTATATTTTTTATCTCTTCAATAATGCTTTTTATTAAACCTTCAACTTTCCATTCTTTTTTGCATTGTGCTATTTTAAATACAAAATTTTCCAGAATCTTATTACCATTTGGAGTATTTACTACTTCAGGATGAAATTGAACGCCATATAATAATTGATCTTTATTTTCATAAGATGCTATAGGACAAGTATCTGTTTTAGCCAAAATTCTGAAACCTTCTGGTAGAAAGGTAACTTGATCCCCATGAGACATCCATACAGTTTCTTCTCTATTTAATGAGTTAAATAGAAGACTTTCCTCTATAATAATAAGATTTGCTCGACCGTATTCCTTTTTTTCTTTAGATTCTACTTTTCCTTTAAATTTATGTATAATTAAATGATGTCCGTAGCAGATTCCTAATATTGGGATTTTATTTTCAGAGGTAAATTTGAAAAAAACGTCATTAAGAGTTGGACTACCTTTATCATAAATACTATTTGGACCGCCAGAAAATATAATTGCCTTAGGCTTGATTGATTTAATTGTATTTAAATCAACATCAAAAGGTAAGATTTCTGAATACACTCCAAAATCCCGAATTCTCCTGGTGATTAAATGTGCATACTGCCCACCAAAATCTAAAACAATAACACGATCCATTATTGAAAAACTCTTAATTTAGATTTGAAATATATCTTGAGTAAATATCTTTTATGTTGAAATTGTTTCTTAATTATATTTTAATAAGTTAAATAATCAAATTAATTTTTCTAATTAAGCGTAGATTTTTTCTAACTTAAAATTATTTATTAAGTAGATATTCAAAAAACCATTAGAGCAAATGAAACGCTTGTAAATTAGATTTCCTTTAGTAATAATAATTAAAATAGGGGAAAAAAATCCCATAATCAGAGCAATTTACGATACATTTTTTTTAGGTCGAAATATTCTTCAATTAGGAGGAAAAAAATTATTTTCGAATTGAATCTTTAAAAAATCTTAAAAGAATTGC
>JBHLOJ010000091.1:0-13451 GCA_048940605.1 Promethearchaeota archaeon | reverse complement strand
GCTTTGCCTGCTTCAAAGTTTGCAATCATTTCGGCAACTTTAAAATTTATTCCTTCAAATTCACTTATAGGTTGTTTAAACTGAACTCTTTCTTGGGAATATTGCACTGCAATTTCTATTGCTCGTTTGGCTACTGCTAAAGCTTGTAACGACATAGCTACCCTTTCTGGACCTAAAAATTGTTGCATACTCGAAATTGCAGATGTTCTTTTTTTCTGAGTTCCTTCTGTCCCAGATTTTAATTCCCTATAAAATAAGAGGTTTTCTTTTGGAACTTTTACATTAGTAAACTTTAGATGCCCTAGGTTTAAACCATGAAGTCCCATCAATTTGTATTCTTCAACCATCTCAAACCCCTCAAAATCGGATTCAACAATAAATGCTCCATTTCGACCGTAAACAACCATTAAATCGGCTACCGAACCATTTGTTATAAATCTTTTTTCTCCGTTAAGAATAAAATCACCATCTTTGTCTTTTTCATAAATTGTTCTCATCCTTGAAAGATCAGATCCTGCATCGGGTTCAGTAAAACAAAAACATCCTTTTTTTTCGCCCGTTACCAAAGGTTTAATATGTTTTCCGAGAGTCTTTTGTTTTCCAAAAAAACTTATCAAACCAGCAGGATAAACACTTGAGCCCCGCACCATATCATAAACTAAACTCTCATAACATAATGCTTCTGATAGCAACATTTCTTGTATATAAGAACTACCTCTCCCTCCCCATTCTTTAGGATACCTTAATCCAAGTAATCCCTTTTTTCCTAATGGTTCTAAAACATCCCACACATTAATTTTTCCATCTTCCATATCTTGCGTTTTAGGGGCTACTTCGGAGGCAATTATTTCATCAATTTCTTCTTTAAACTCAATGTCCTTTTCATTGAGTATTTCGAGATCCATTACAATTCTTTTCATTTTCTATCAATTTGCCAAAATTACTATAAATAATTTGAATAAACCAAATTTTATAATCTTTCTTACAGGTATAGTCATTATATTAACTTAAAGAAATATTGAAGGTTATTAATGAATTTGTCTATAAGATAACTTGGATTTTTCCACCTTCCAAATTGTGCATTAGATGTAATAACTATGATTAAATCCAATTATCATAATAAATAGAATTAAAATATTCATAAAAAAAAAATGTCAAATTATTTTTGACTTTTCAAAATGGATTAATAAAATTATCCTTCTTTAGACCAATTGAGATTTTTGTCGGCAGAAAATCTCCTAAAAAGTTATAAGTTTTTTGCCGGTAAAGTCTTACAAAAATGTTAATTCCGTTCCTTCCGTACGTAATTTTGACAAAATATTCAAAACTAAATATTTGGATTTTTATCACGTTATTAAATATTAGAAAATTTCTACACTGTATTAATTTATTTGGTAAAGATGTTAAGATAAAATTATGTCAAAAGCAGTTGTTTCGTATTATGATTGGAAATTATCATTTAATAGGAGAATTGACTCAAATAAGGTCGATTTAAATGATAATGACTCTATAAATACATTAGGAATTCCAAAAAATAATTTTAAAGATTTTATGAACAAATGGAAGGAAAAAAATCTATCCTAAGCTGCTAACTTCTTCTTTTATGATTTTATTTTCTATAATTATAGTTCTTTTAATACATTATTAAAGATTAATTCATTCTAAAATATCATAACGATTAAAGAGTTTAACAATAAGCTTTACAAACCAAAAATATTTCTTTGACATTTTACTAATTAATGTGTTCAAAAATGGCATGGTATCGTCTGCTCTTGAAGGAATATTTTTCTCAAAATCAGGATAATTTAACCCACCGGTGGCCTTAGGAGGTTTTCCAAAACTTTTAACTATTTTCCAATCTTTTTTTTTTGTTTTTGACCCTAACCATGTTTTATCTGTTTTAATTTGAATTAGATTTCCAGAATTTAATTTTATTATTCCATATATGTTTATTGGACCAATCCCTCCAATATAATCCGTGTTCTCAATTTGTATCACATTCTCACCTTTACGAATATATTCTTTTATATTAAAAATTTGAATGTTATTTTCAATGCCAACATAGTTTAATGTTCGTCTTGTAATTACATGCCCAACATATTCATTGTTTATATGAATTTTAGCAAAACAACCAGCTATTACTTGTAAGTAAGCTTGATCTATCTCCTCGTCAACACAGATGAGGTTTTTATAATATGTTGAATAAATATCATGAATACTGCTTGAGTCTAAATAAATTAATTCACTTGGGATATTAGGATCTTGCCATTGGCGATTAGTTCTAATTTCATCTAATTTATCATTATAAAATCGTATTAACCATGTATATTTTTGTTTGATTGAATTAAGTCCCTCTTTTTTAGAGCAATTTAACCATAAAATTTGATATTCTTCTAATAAATTTGTTAGTTCTTCTTTCAAATTCTCAATTTCATTTATCAATCGATCTTTACGATTTTCTTTTACTTTTCTTCCATGAATACTAGCAAAATTCTTTGAGTTAACTCTCTTTTTACAATAAAATTTTATATGCATAGCTATGAAAGCAAGATTTCTAATGTTCACTTTATTGTTAAAGACAATGTTATCTAATTCTTCACAATTTTTAATTATATCATTCATATCAGAAATTAATTTGTCAAAACCCTTAATTTTTATATTAGTTTTATATTTAGAGGTATTTTTATTAAAAGGATGAGCAAAAAAGTGATTATAATAACCTGAGGGAGGCGTATGTAATAAATTTTTATATTGTATTAATCGAAACTTGCTAAATATCCCTACTAATCGGTGATCAATTATCCCAAAGAAATGAAGCAATAACCCTTTCCAGAATTTAATTTTATTAATCTCTTTAATGGGATCCCAACCTACCATTGCAGAGAAGATAAATCCATAAATTCTATTCTCCCGAATTTCCTTACTCCTATAATCTCCCCAGCTTGAAGTAACCTCCCCAATTGCTCCTTTATTAAATCCATATCTAATTAAATTCATAATATTTCGTTCATATTTTTCAATAGAAGGAAAGATTCGATTGAAATCCATTATTGAAGGACTAACAATTATTGGAAAATCAAATTTTTTAATTTTATTTAATATTGGATGGCTTTTCTTCAAATTATATTTCCAATACATTATTATCATATCTTTAGGTAAGTGTTCAAAAACATCTCTAAATTTATATAGAATATCATGATAAATAACGACTTTTTTGTAACCATATTTTCTAACTATCTCATATACTCTTTTATAATGCTTAAGATACGCATTTCCAAGGCCAATTTCTTCAATGTACTGCTGCGAAGTTACTTTTCCAACATCAAAACTTTCATCTGCTCCAATATGAAAATATTCCGAAGTAAAAACTTCACTTAATTCACAAATCATTTTATCTAAAATTTCATAAATATCTTTATTTGCAATATTTAAACTATTTGAACCTGGAAATTCTCCATACTTCCAATATCTTGGATTATGTAAAATATTATCCCAGTGCCCAATAGTTTGAAATATTGGAATTATTTCAACAAACCTATTTTTTGCAAAATCAATTAATTCTTCTATTTCTTCTTTTGAATAGGCACCTCTATCCTTTCCAATATCAGGAAAGTTTTTAAACCTGAACATATCTTGCATATAAACTAAATAATATTGATTTATTTTAAAATGACTTAAATTCTTAATGAATTTCTTTAAGTTTTCAATTTTTGGTGCTTGACCTCTTGAAATATCATCAGAAACACCACGAATTTGTAAAGCAGGAAAATCTAATATTTTCATATTATTTATTGATAATTTATTTTGACTTGAATTTAATAATTGAATAAAGGTCTGAACGCCATAAAAAATTCCTTGAAATGAATTTGCTTCTATAATGAGTTTAGAATCTCTTGAAATTAAGAGATATCCTTGATCTCTATAATTTTTATTTGTTATAACTGTATCATAAAGTGTTTCAGGAAAAAGGGAAATACTTTTATCTAAAAATAATTTTATTTCCGACAATTTCTCAAGAGTTTGTACTCTAATGACTTCTAATCTTTCTTTCAAACTAAAAGATAATAGGGTGTCTTGTATTTGCTCGATAATATAATGAAAGTCTTCTGCCAAATCTGTGAATAATTTTGTATGTTCAGAAATTTTCATTCTATATGAATTATTCATCTTAACGTATCTTGGGTTAGGGATCAAAAATATTTCTTCTTTGATTCCTTCGACTTTAACTAAATTCTCTAAATAAATAAACATAATATTAATAAAATGGTATGAAAAAAATAAATTTAGCTAGAAATAGAAAATATAAATAATCCAGAAATTAAAAATGGTTATTTTTCTATGTTTGATGACTTAAAAATTTTCGAAAAAAAGAAAATTGCATATAAGATTTTTATTTCTGATTTATACTTCTTCTCCTCTTCTTCTAGCTTCTATTTCCTTTAGATCCTTTCTCAACACTTTTCCTACTAACGTCTCAGGTAATTCTTTTCTGAATTCTATGTGTCTTGGTACTTTATAGGGCGCCACATTTTGTCTAAGAAATTCTTTAATTTCAGCTTTAATTTCATCAGTCTCTTTATATCCATCCTTTAATACTATATATGCTTTTACTAGTTCATTTCCAGGAACTTCTGGGTTGGGGATTCCAATTATTGATGCATTTTCGACAGCTTCATGTTCAAATAATACATCCTCGACTTCTCTTGGATACACTTTGAATCCACTGATATTGATCATGTCCTTCTTCCTGTCAACTATATATAAATAGCCATCCTCATCCATTTTTCCAATGTCTCCAGTTAAAAGCCATTCCCCTTTCAATTGATTCGCAGTTTCTTCTGGTTTATTCCAATATCCCTTCATTATTTGTGGACCTTTAACCATAATCTCACCTGATTCTCCTTGTGGAATAATTTTAGTGTAATCGTCAATATCAACGATTTTGTATTCCGTACTTGATATTGCAAGCCCTACAGAACCGATTTTTCTTGTTCCCTTTAATGGATTAACATGAGTAGCAGGTCCGCATTCTGTCATTCCATATCCTTCGATTATTACTGCTCCTGTTCTTTTTTCAAACTCCTTAAGAACTTCAGGTGGCATTGGAGCAGCACCAGTATTACAAATTTTGATTGACCTGAGGTCTTTAGCATAGTCTTCAAGATCATCACGCTCTAATAGTCGCATGTACATCGTTGGTACACCAGGAAACATTGCAGGATGAGTTGCTTTAATTACTTCAAATAAGCCTTTTTGATCTCGAGGGTCGGGATGCAAAGCGATGGTTGTTCCACTGTATATAAAAGTGTTCATACAAACTTGCATTCCATATATATGGAACAATGGTAGAGTCGTAAGTGCAGTTAATTTCCCTCTCACCGCTATAGACTTTGTCCATTCGTACATCTGCACACAATTGGCTACTAGAGAATAATGTGTAAGCATTGCTCCTTTAGGTAAACCGGTTGTCCCTCCTGTATATTGTAGAACTGCGACATCTTCTTTTGCGTTAGTCTCAAATTTGGGAGGATTAGGCTTTGTCTTTTCGATTAAGTTTATAAATTGAATCGTTCCCGCTATTTCTGGAGGTACCCTTTTACCTAATTGATCGGCCATTGGAGCATAATCAAATACATTAGTAATAATGATGTGTTTGAGTCGTGTTCTTTCCTTTATATTCATTATTTTTTCAAGCTGACTATCCCATGCTATTATTATCTCTGCACCTGCATCATTTAATTGATATGCTAATTCATGTTCTGTATGAAGTACACTACATGCAGTAACAGTTCCTCCTGCCTTCAAGATGCCATAAAAACTAAACATAAATTGAGGCATATTCGGTAGCATAATCGCAACTACATCACCTTTCTTCACACCCAAGTTTACAAGAGCAGTAGCTAATCTATCAGCGATATCTTTGAATTTTTTATATGGAGTTTTATGTTTTAAATACCAAATTGCGGTTCGTCCACCAAATTCTTTTGTTGTATTATCAAGAAACTCTGAAATATTTATTTCAGGGATATCTACTTCGGCTGGAACATCATCATCATAGTGCTTTAACCAAGGTTTTGCTGCATATGGATTTTCACTCATATTTATTCGACTACATTTTATCTATTATTTTTAATCAAATTCTATTGAAAAATTACTATAGTTTAAAAAAATCAATTCATTTTAAAGTTATTCTTTGGTTAGATTATCTAACGCATTAATAGCAGATTCACAAACATAATCGCATTCATCATGAATTAAAGTGTTTAAATTTGAAGTCACATCCTCAGTATTTACTCCAATTAATCCTAATGCTTCAGAAGATCTCCATCTGACGTCTGGATTCTTATCGCTTAACGAATCTATTAATGCTGGAACCGCTAATATTGAAGATGATCCCAATTTACCTAAAGAAAGTGCAACTTCCCGTTTTACGATATTTTTCGGATCATTTAATGCTTTCTTAAGAGCATTTATAGAATCTTCAGAATCAATAGTTATACTTCCCAACGCTCTTGCAGCTTCTACACGAACAGACGCCTTTCTTGATAGGGGATCTTTCAAAAATGTTAAAAAGGCTTTTTTTATTCTATTAGGTAAGGAGAGAGAATATTCTTTATCCTGATCTTTTGTGTTTAGTAGGTTGCACATATCTGGAATTGCTTCTTTAGCTTTTATACCCACACCTCCAATAGCAGAAATGATCAGAATTTTCAACTGGGTTAGTTTTAGCAATTCAATATACTTCCCTATTCCAATAATGCCCAGACTTAAAAAAAAAAGAATTGAAGTCAATAAAGCGAAATACGTCCAAAGGGGATGAAATATAAATAATAAACCGATGCAATAGGGTATCAAAGATAGCATTATTAGGTAATAGCCTAAATTCGCAACCTTTTTTGAACTACTAAATTTAATATCAACAGTTTTAAGTTCTTTTGTTAAAGTGGGAACCGAGTCTTCACCAATACTTCTAAGCGCATCAGCTGCTTTTCCTCTTACATTTTCAGCTTTATCAATTAATAGATTTGCGATATTCTCAATTATCTTAGGATCTGCTATCTTCATTTCTCCTAAAACGTCAATAGCCTCTTTCCTGACAACTTTATTTTTATGGGTTAAGGCCTCTAGGATACTTGGAACTGCTTCTTCTCCTATTTCAGCAAGAGTATTTACTACCCTATAACGTACTCTCCAATCTGGATCTTCAAGAGCAGTCATTAAAGCAGGGATTGCTTTTGATGATCCCTTTCCAATTTTACTTAATGCTTGAGCTGAGGACGTTCGAACTTTCGAACTTACATCTTTTAGACCTTTCATCAAGCTTGTGATTGCATTATACGCACCAGGACCGATCTCCCCAAGAGCTTTAGCAACTTCAGTGCGAACTTCCACTTGTTTATCATTGAAAGCATTAATCAGACTAGTAATTGATTTATCTGAAGGATTGCCAATTTTACCCAAAGCTATAGCAGCTTCTTTTCGAATTGACTCCTCTTTATCTTCTAACAATTTAGATAATTCTGGAATTGCCTCTTTTGCAATATTCCCAATCTTGCCTAATGATCGGGTTGCTTCACGACAGATACTCCAATCATTATCTTCTAAACAACTAGTTAATTTTGAGATCGCATTTACTGATTTTTGCCCTAATTCTCCTAATACTAATATTGAGTTGAATTTGATTGATCTAATTTCGCTCTCCAAATACCCAATTATTTCATCAATAATAGAAGGATCTTTTTCGATTCTTGACAAAACCAAATCTGTTCTTGCGTCTCTTAACAATTTTTCTAAAGGAGCTGACATTTTAAACCACCTTAAATTCCTAAATAGGCTTCTTTAATTCGAGGTTCTCTCTCTAATTCTTCTTTTGTTCCTCTCATTTCAATCTTTCCTTCTTCAAGAACGTACAAATACTCAGAAACATCCATCGCTAATACAGCATCTTGTTCAACTAATAGTGTGGTTGTTCCTTCTTGTTTTATTTTTTCAATTGCATTAAAAATTTTTGTCTTCACTTTTGGAGCTAAACCTAATGAAGGTTCGTCCATTAAAAGCAGTTTTGGATCAGACATAAGTGAGCGTGCTATTGCAAGCATTTGTTGTTCTCCTCCACTTAGAGTTCCAGCACGCTGCTTTCGTCTTTCTTTTAAACGTGGAAATGTTTCAAATACAAAATTTCTTAATCTCTTATATTTTTCTCGATCTTTTATTAGATATGAGCCCAACTTGATGTTGTCTTCAACGTTCAAATCGTAAAACAATCTACGGCGTTCAGGACAATGAGAAATTCCTTTTTTAGCGATTTTATGAGCTTTCATATCATCAATTCTTTCACCAAGAAATTCAATTTTCCCTCGATCCGGTTCTTCTAAACCAGATATAACTCTAAGAAGGGTTGATTTTCCAGCACCATTTGGACCAATAACCGCATCAAGAGCTTTTTCTTCGATTTTTAAATTAATTTCTTCAAGTGCTCTTGCTTTTCCATAATAATGATAAATTTTTTTTATTTCAAGCAAATCCTTCACCTCTTCCTAAATATGCTTCAAGTACGATTTTATTATCTGCAACCTCTTGTGGAGGACCATCTGCTATGAATTTACCTTGATGCATAGCAATTACTCTAGGTACTAATGTCATAAGTTCTCGTAAAACATGACCCGTCATAAAAATAGTAACGCCATCTTCATGTAGTTTTTTAATCAGGTCAGTTATTCCTAATTTTTCTTCAAAAGAGAGACCGCTAAATGGTTCATCAAGAAGAAGCAATTCTGGATTGGTTCCAATAGCCTTGCCAATCTGTAATTTTCTCAAGTCACCATGAGCTAATACAACAGGAGGAATTGTGGCTTTGTCTACAAGACCTACATCTATGAGAATTGAACTTGCATATTCTTCTGTTCCAATCTTTTTTGAAATATATTTACCTCTTGTTGAAAGACATGAAACTGACACATTATCAAGCAAACTTAGTAATTTAAACGATCTTACTAATTGAAATGTTCTAGCAATTCCTAAATTTACAATCTTATATGGTTTTAAACCACTAATATCAATCCCATCAAATCGAATTGACCCTGAATTGGGTTTCTCGAATCCACTAATAAGGTTAAATAATGTTGTTTTACCAGCTCCATTTGGCCCTATTAGTCCAATAAATTCTCCACGCTTAATTTCAAAACTAAAATCATTAACCGCTGTTAATCCGCCATACTTTTTTGTGAGATTTTTAACCTCTAAAATAATCCCCATTGTTTAAATCACAACACTAAAATTTATTATTTTTAACCTCAATTGTTATTTTTCTAATAATACAATATCCCTATATTTATAATTTAACATTATTTTTATCGTCCTATAATAAAATCATAGAACTCTTTAAGACGTTCGAGAGCAGGTCTTAAAAGTCCCATAGTAGCAAATCTAATTATAATAATTAATATAATAGAGAATATGAACACGGGATCCCAGAGATCAATTAGAAACGCCTCAAGGATGAAAAATATATAGGCTCCTAACGCTGATCCAGAGATTATTGCTATTCCACCTATAGCTGTCATAATTATAGCGTAAAATGAATAGAGGGGCTGAAAAATCATTGGAGTTGTATTTCTAAAATGCATGGCGAAAAGTCCTCCTGCAATACCCGCAAAAAAACCACTTATCATAAATGCCAAAATTTTATATTTTGTAACGTTAATCCCTGAAGCTTCTGCGCCTGTTTCATCCTCACGAATAGATTTAAAAATCGTACCAACATTAGATTCACCAATAAGAGTCATGACTATGATTGATATTACCATAATATTAGTATAAACTAAGTATTTTTCTACCGGATCAACAGAGATAGGAGGAACTCTATCAATTCCAGGTTCACCAAAAAATATAAAAGCTAGTTTTTCGTTTATAAATAATTGCATAATAAAGACACTTAATGCCATGGTAGCTAATGCCAAGTAGGGGCCTTTTATTCTTAAGGCAGGAATTCCCACTAAAAAAGCTATTACTACTGTCGAGAGACCACCAAGAAGAAGAGCAGGTGGCCACTCCCAATCTAGGAAGCGCACAAAAATCGCTGTGACATAACCTCCTATCCCCAAGAAAATCGCATGTCCAAAACTTACTTGTCCCGTAAAACCAGTAAGAAAATTCCAACTTGCGGCAAAAATAGCAAAAATAGCCGCTATAATAAAAATCCCTAAATAATATGAATTTTGAGTGATTATAGGAATACAGAATAATATAATTAAACAAAACAATGATAAACCACCATTAAAGGTTCGTATCCAAGACTTTATTAGGCGTAATGTTTTATGTGTTTTTTTCGTCTTGACCATATTTAATTCTGACATTTTTCAAATACCAACTTTATTTTATTAATAGATAGTTTCCTCGTTATTAATTAATCAATTACTTTCTTTCCAAATATTCCAGTAGGTCTAACTATTAGCGTTATCACGATGACTATACCCGGAATCAAAGCAGCATAGGAAGGATCAATTACATAATTACAAAAGCTAATTGCATAACCGAGAATGAATGATCCAACTACACTACCAGAAAGACTTCCCAATCCTCCAAGAATAACTACTGCGAATGCCTCTGTCAAGATCGACCAACCCACATAAGGGGATATATATTCTCTTGGGACATTTAGGATAGCCGCAATACCTGCTAAAAGAGCAGAGAGCATTACGACAAACATAAGAACTCTATCAGCATTTATACCCATGAGCATAGCAGCTTCTTTGTCCTGAGCGACGGCCTTAATAGATTTCCCCAGTTTAGATTTATTAATAAAAATAGTGATTATAGCTATGATTGTTAATGAAAGAATAATAATTAAAATATTCTGGGCACCGAATGTGACTCCAAAAATTGAAATACTACCTCCAATTATGGGATCCATCAATAAGGGATGCGATACTACAACTATCACCAAAATTAATGCCTGTAGGAAGAAAGCTATTGAAAAGGTTACCATTAAAACACCTATAGGAGAATCCAGTAAAGGTTTAATAAATAACAGGTATGATAACGCCCCAACAAGCGTTGCAGAAATTAATACAGCTACTATTCCAGTAATAATACCAGCGTTCGCTTCTTCTACAACCCAATAATATATATAACCTGAAAGTAAATAAAATCCCCCATGAGCTAAGTTCATAACACCACCTACACCATAAACTAAAGAGAGTCCTATAGCAAGCAATGCAACAACAGCCCCATGGACTGTACCAAAAATAATTATTTCTGGTATCAAGTTAAATCAATAACTCCATATTTGTTAAATTTAAAATATAATTTCTATTTTTTTTTATTATTTCTAAATTTTCATTAAATTTAAAGGTAATTTTTAAACCTTTTATTTAACATAATAGTTAAAACGTTTCTCATTTCTCAAAAAACCCAAATGATCTGTAGCAATTGATTTCCCAGTGGTTCAAGCGGTATATCAATATGCTTACTCGATGATTGTTCTCGGTTCGTAGTTTCCGCGGAATACTTTAAGACACAAGAAGGCAAAAACCTTATAAAAATAATTCGAGACGCAGTAATAGAGCATTACTGATAAACATGACAAAATTATAGTGGTTACAACAGATAACAAGTAAAAAAAAAAAATTAAAATATTATTTATTATTTTTCGTGATTTAAATCATGAATTTATGCCCCACGGAGGTAATATAAGGTCTCCAGTTGCAAGGGAATCTGGGTATAGTCCAAGTGAATAATTTGAATAGTCGCCCAAACCATATGCAGTCATATCTATTCCCTGTGTATAATAAGTCCCTTCTCCCGTTGGTATGCAGAATATCTCACCATTTTGCCACTGACCCCATTTCATTGTACCCCATGGGTGAAACGCTTCTACATCGTGCTTTGCGTTAAAAGAAAAACGTGGAGATGCCAATAACCTAGGCGAAGTAGTCTCATTAAGCCACCCGCCAGCAGTTTTGTTAAGTGTTTCTAGTTGCGCAATTATATCGAGTTCATCAAATGATTGAGTTTCTCTTATTGCCCATGCTAACATATCGACAGCGCCATAAGCTCCCGCTGCTGTGTAGATTGTTGGACCTACACCAAACCTTGCTTCATAATCCGCGTAAAATATTGGAGCGTAGGTCGTCGTGTTCAACCCAGGAGTAAGAGTAAACGAAGTAACCTCATAATTGCAAGCTCCATTAGTTGTATCCCAATAGGTGGTCATCTGTCCTTCTACATCTATGCCAAATACGAGAGCTTTAGGTTGCGTGATTGCATATTGTTTCATAAAGGTTATTCCTGTATCACCTGAAATTATAGGGATTATTATTTGAGCTCCCGCGGCGTCGATCTGGTTCAAGTATGTCTCAAAATCAGGGGCAGAAATATCATAAGCTATCTCCTTAACTACCGAATAATTAATGTAAGGGGCAAGGCTCACTATACCACCTCTTAGAGAATCGGTCCAGGATAGTTGCTCTCGTATGATAGCAACTTTATTTATGTCTTGACCCGTCATATTCTCCATTTTGTTTATTATATGCATTACCGTTTGAAATATTTGCACACCTAACATAGAACTCGAAAGGGGAGTTGTTCTGAAATAATATTTGTATCTTGCATAATTAGTTCCAACATTATTAGCGAATTCATCTGTAGAAGCACCACAACCAAAAAATATCTTTTTTGCGTCCATCGCAAGTTCCAAGTATGATCTAGTCACTTCCGTTCTGAATCCACCAAGGAGGTATCTTGCTTTATCCACTGCTATTAATTTCTCTGCTGCAGCCATTCCGGTTGATATGGGTAATTGTGGATCATGTTCATTTGTATCTCGAGCTTTCACCGCTACATAATATTTTGTACCGTTAACAAGAACACCGTCATCTTTAGTATTGATATCATATGCACACAGCCATGTAGCATGCCATCCTCCTGCGCCTTGTATGCCTTTCAAGCCACCAAGATATCCAACTTTGATCCATTGTTCACTAGGAATACCACTAACTCCGGGAGTCTCCCAACCTGCTTCTTCTGAAGTTGAGAGAAGGTACCATGCTCCAACTCCGATTCCTACTCCTATTACAGCAATAAGAGCAATAGCTAAAATTCTTTTTGTTAATTGTTCCATATAATGATCACTTTTTTATTTTTTTTTAAATTTTTTAGATATTCATTTAATAGTTCATTTTAGCATATATATAAATTTTATAACTTTTTGCCAACAAAATTCAAATATTACTTACAAATCATTAAAAAATTTTCATAGAAATAAATAATAATCATCCGCGTGGTCTTCAAATATTGCTTGCTTTTTAGGCGCGAATCATTATTTGCTGTGCTACTAGTAGAATAATAAAAATTATTAATAACAAAAAAAGAGTGAGAAGAGTAAAAAACCTCCACTTTACTGCTATTTTTTCTCTTTCCTCCTTTCTGCGTAAATATACTAAAATTACTGA
>JBHLOJ010000090.1:0-13652 GCA_048940605.1 Promethearchaeota archaeon | reverse complement strand
AAAAAAAACCACCTGTAATTTAAGTAATTTTAAACAATATCAATATTTTATATTATATTCGCAATTATTATTAGATGCTTTATTGAAGTTTGTGGTGTTTAAATGGCAAGGCCTTTATGGTTTGTTAAATTACTAAAAAAAACATTCCCTAATGTCAAACTGATTGCTAAACTGACAAATTTACCAATTCTAGGCTCATTAATTGATTATTTTCTTTTTAGAGGAGATGATATTTTTTATCTTCCTCAAGATAAAGTCATTAAAATGAATAAATCGTTAGGAGAATTTGATCAATTTGTACTACCATCCCAAGTTTTGGAATATTTTATAAATAAAGCTAAAAATCATTGGATAATGAATTTCTGTATATGTAGATCAAGTATGAACTGTAAGGATTATCCTACTGATTTAGGATGCCTATTTCTTGGAGATGCTGTCCTTGGGATTAATCCTCAATTAGGAAGATTAGTGAGTAAAGAAAAAGCCTTAGAACATTTAAGCAAGTGTAGAGAAGCAGGTTTAGTTCAAATGATCGGTAGGAATAGATTAGATGCACAATGGCTAGGTGTAAGCCCAGGAGAAAAGCTTTTAAGTATATGTAATTGTGATCCATGCTGCTGTTTATGGCGTGTATCTTCAATTTTAGCTCCAAAAATCGGATCGAAAATTAAAAAAATGCCTGGAGTGGTAGTTCGCGTCACCAACAAATGTATTGGATGTGGCACATGTTTAAAAGGCATATGTTTCGTAAATGCAATAAAGTTAGAGAATAAAAAAGCAGTAATCACCGAAGAATGTAGAGGTTGTGGTCGATGTGTAAGTGTTTGCCCCCAAAATGCAATAGAATTACTAATTAATGATGAAACTTACATAAAGAAATCAATAAAGGAATTAGATGATCTAATAGAAGTTACTTAATTTACGGTTTATATCTTTTTTTACTTCCAAAACATATTTTTCAGTTTTAAATTATCCACTCTAGTTCTCTGTTTTAATGCCGATACAGCTTGAACAGTTTCCTTTATCGAATGAAAAACTGGTACATTTGCAAGTTCTAATGATTCTATTATCATAGAATATTTTGAAACATATGGAACAAAACAAACCAAAGGCTTATTTTTGGATACGATAATATTTGCTACTCTTCTTCCAATTTGAAAGGAGATATTAGGAGGGTAAGGAAGTAGAAGCAATATAATGCATTCAATTCTATCGACATCAGATAAATACCTAATGATATTTTCAATGTCTGTATCTAATACAGATCCGGTTAAATCAATAGGATTATTAAATGAAGCAATCCCTGCAGCAACGGGATTCATAAGATTTTGTAAATCTCTCTTCTCTTGACGAGAAAATTGTACCGCTTCTAACCCATATTTTTTTAACATATCAGACGCTAATACAGCATGACCTCCGGAAACAGATACAATTGCTACATTACCAAAAGTTATGACATTATCTCCAAATGGGTTCCTTTTTTTTGCCAATACGTCATATACCTTTAAACATGTTAGTAATTCTCGTTCTGAATGAGGTTGGATAACATAGTGTTGTCTTAATGCTTCATAGATAATTTTATAATTCCCCGCTAAACTTGCAGTATGTGATTGAGTCGCTACTTTCCCCTCTTTAGTTTTCCCTCCAAAATATACTATAACAGTGTCTTCCGATTCTTTTGCTACTTTTAAGAAGTCTCTTGCTCTACCTTCTTTAAATCCTTCTAAATAGAAGGCAATATTTGTAGTTTCTGAATCTACTTGACTAAAGTATTCTAGCAGCATCACCTCATCTACAACTGCACGGTTACCGATTGAAACCGCTGTTGACACACCTATGTTTCTTTCATTGAATTTTACAAAAAACTGATCAACCAAAAAACCCCCACTTTGGCTTATTAGTGCTACAGAGCCCTTAGGAGGTCTTGTGATTCTTTCTGTGGGTAAAAAAATAGTATCTACTATTGGGGGCGCATATACACCTAGACAGTTTGGTCCAAGAACCGCTATATCATTTTCAAATGCAATATTCTCAAGTTGCTCCTGTCTCTTCTTACCTTTTCCTCCAATTTCTGCAAATCCCCCTCCAATTATTACACTTGCAGGTATATTAAGATTAACACACTCTTTTATATAGTCTAATGTATCATCGGGTCCAACAGCAACTATAAGAAGGTCTGGGATTTCTGGTAATTTATCTAAGCGTTTATATAGTTGGATTCCCTCAATTTCACCTCCATTTGGATATATACCATAAACTTTTGTATTCATTTCGAATTCATTTTTTAATAAAACTATTCGACCAGGACTAAGAGGGTTTTTTTTAGAAATACCCACAACCGCAATCGATTCTGGCTTAAATAATTTCTCCAAATCCATTTTAACCATGTAAATATAGTAGTAAAATTTCTTCTGAGGTCATTTTAATACTCTTAAAATAATGATATTGTGAATATAAGCATTATTAATATTAAAATTGGAAATTTTTATGAAAAAAATAAAGAAGATTAATTAATCTTTAACAATATCCCTGAAGATATTTACAAAAGCAGCAAAATCTTTGTTTATAAAATATATATCAAATGGATTATGTTTCTTCAATACTAGCATGTAATATGATATATCATTTTCTTCTGACAAAATAGGTTTGAATAAAAAATAATTTTTTGATTTCCGCACGACTATTTGGTCTTCTTGTTGTTCTAACTCCATATCATCAAATACATCCTGAAGACTTAAGAAATAAGCAATTTTACTGCTCAATAATTTTTTGGAATAATCATCCTTGAAACAAGATCCTAAAATTATCGAGTTTTTATCAATTATGATTAAACCTTCACAATTTAATTTCTTTGCAAATTCTTCAATAGTTTTTTGTAATAACTGTGATTTTGGAAATAATTCTAGTAAAATCTGAGACATTGAACTAATGATTGTATAGGGATCATAAATTGAAGTACTGAAAAAATATATTTTCTCATAATTTATTGTTTCAATTATTTCTTTCTTTAATTTGCTAATTTGTTTTTCAATTTCTTGTTCTACATTTTGAATTACTTTGGGATCGCATTTATGAAAAAATATGTTAATAGGGGGTTCAATTTTAAGTTCTTTAAATTTCTCAATCACATCATATAAATAACTTAAAGATTCAACTATACGTGAAGAATCTAAAATATCTATCACATATATTGCTATTTCTGTGTTATCAAAATATTTACTTGGGTTTTTTAAATAGGAAATGAGATAACTCTTTTGACCGCCTAAATCCCATTCACTAACCTCTCTTCCTAATAATTTAAAGTTTGTCCTTTGAGCTCCTCTAGTTGGTTCAATTACAGCTATTTTTGAGAATTCTCTCTGTAGAGTAAGTATTATACTTGTTTTCCCTGCTCCGTCTAATCCAGTAAATAATATTTTATAAGTTTTTTCTTTAGGCTGTTCTTCTTCATGGAAGAACAAAATAGAATCTTCCAAATAAATGTCACCACTCAATATCTAATTTATTTATTAAAACTCTCATTATAGAGTATAGAAATTCTTAAATATTCCAACCTAGAAATAAACAAACCATTTTAGTATATAAATTTATGTCTCTGTTAAGTAATAAATCTAGTCATTTTAGATTATTTAGAAATGAGATCGAGGATGATAATCTGAAATTAAATGTTTATTAAGAAAGAGAGAGATAGTAGATTAATTTAATTATCATGAAAAAATTAAAATGAACGAGAAAAAAAAAGAAATTGATGATGGCTTTTCTTTTAAAAAAGCTGCTAGTTATTCAACGGGGCAAATTGCTGATCAAGCCGCATATCAGACATTTACATTTTTAGTATTTACGTTCTATTATGCAGTAATTCAACTCAATATTACTCTAATAACAATTGGATTCATAATATGGGCAATTTGGAATAGTTTAAATGATCCTATGCTGGGATACTTATCAGACCGAACACACACTAGATTCGGGCGACGCCTTCCATATATAATGATTGCATTTATACCTTTAGGTGTTATAGTGTTTTTGTTATTCACCCCTAATTTCCCTATAATTATAGAACATGAGATTGGTACTTTTATTTATTTTCTAGTCATCATTATTTTATTTGAATTCTTCTATACAATGTACAGCCTTAATGCTACCTCTTTATTCCCTGAAACTTTCATTTCGAAAGATGAAAGAACTAAAGCTAACAATGTTAGACAAGCCTTTCTCATATTAGGATTAATAATAGCATTTGTATTACCTGGTTTATTTATTGATGACTATACACCGGAAAGCATAGACAGAGTTAAAACTTTAGGTCAATATCAAGTATTTGGAATTGTTGCTGCGATACTTATTATTACGATTGCGGGAATTTTTATTAAATATACTCCAAGAGAAAAGAGAGAATTTAAGGAAGATTATAAAAAAGCACCTAGTTTCTTTAAATCTATTAAAATGTGTGTGAAGAGTAAATCGTTTATGTGGTATATTCCAGCTGAAATCGCTAATTGGTTTGTATATGGAATTTTACCAACTTTAATCCCGCTTTATGCAAAAGCTGTTTTAGGTATTGAAGACGCTTTGATGATTTCATTTTTAATGGGTGCAGCGTTTATATCATCAGTAATCTTTATAACATTTGTATGGAAACCTGTAGTTAGAAAGATTGGAAATAGAAAAGCATGGATGATTTCAATGACATCATGGATTATAACATTATTTCCTTTGATGTTTCTAGGACCAAATATGGAATTAATTGCAATTATAGTGTTCTTTTTTATTGGTCTTGGATTATCAGGTTCTTTCTATATAATCGATTTAGTTGTTAGCGATATCATTGATGAAGATGAGGTCAATACAGGAACCCGCAGAGAAGCATCATATTATGGTGTGAATGCTTTTTTCTTACGATTGGCGATCATAATAGTATTTTTAAGTATTGGTCCTATGTTTATTATTGCAGATTGGGAGGTTTTTACTCTTCCAGCATCTACAGAAATCCAATTGACACTTCGTACTTTGATGTTTGGATATCCAGCAGTGGCATTGATAATTGCAATTTTATCGATATATAAATATCCCTTACAAGGTGAAAGACTAAAACAAGTAAAAGAAAAATTAGAGGTAATTCATCAAGAAAAAAAATCAAAAATATAGTTCCATTATTTTTTTATCTTTTTTAATTTATCAACCCCAATGCGAATTTTTTCAAGAATTATCTCAAGCTCGTGTTTTTGAACAACTAAAGGTGGCAGTAATTTAAGAGTGTCTTTTTTATTATCGCAATAATCAAGCAAAACACCTTCTTTAATAATAGATAACATTGCCAATTGGCTGTCTGTTTCATTATGGAATTCAACACCCCACATAAGCCCTCTCCCCCTTACTTCTTTAATTAGTTCAGGAAATTCACCTCTTATATCTTCTAATCCTTTCTGGAAGATTTTTCCCATTTCCTTGACATGGTCTAAGAATTTTGGATCTGATTGAATATTTAGCATTTCTAAGGCAATAATACATCCTATATCAGATCCCCCTGTAGTAGAAATATGGATGAATGGATCATCTTTATAGACAGCTTTTTCGATAAATGGTTTATAGCTGCATACAGATAAAGGATAAATTCCAGAGGTCATCCCCTTTCCCAATACCATAAAATCTGACACTATTTTTTCATTTGGATACAATCCCCCATATATCGCCCATAGTTCCCCAGTTCTGCCAAGACCAGCCTGAACCTCATCTATAATAAGCATCGCACCCTTCTCATCACAGATTTCCCTTACTTCCGCAAAATATCCTTCGGAAGCAATTAAAATACCTCCAGTAGCGGGGATTGTTTCCAATAGTACACATGCTGTATCATTAGTTACAGCTCTTCTCATTGTCTCAATATCTCCGAATGGAATCTGTTCAAATTCGGGTAGATTCCATAGAAAATTGTCTCTAAATAATGGATCTCCTGTTGCTAAAGCAAATCCGGTGTGACCATGATAACCCCCTATAGCTGAAATACATCCTTTCCGTTTTGTATAGGCTCTTGAAAATTTAATGGCACAATCTATTGCTTCTCCTCCAGCTACCCCAAAGGTTGTTTTGCTGATATCTCCTGGCATTAAATCTGCAAGTTTTTTTCCTAATAATGCTCTCTGTTCTGATAATAAAATATGATCCCCTATATCCAAGCCTTCATCTAAAGCATCTTTAACAATCTGAACGATTCTTGGATTCCCATGCCCTAAGTTATAAACTCCCCCAGAAGTACGACAATTATATAATTCTAGAGGAGGTTCACCCGGTCTTAATCCTTCTAATGTTCGTAATATAACACCTTCCCTCTCTCCAGGAATGACCCCGAAACCAAGACTTTTAAAAAACCGAACTTTTGGACCATTTACGTGTTTAGAATATAGTTTTAGTAATTCTTTTTGGGATAAAGTACCAATAAATTTCTTCTGAGATTTACTATTCATAATGATAATTAATATTAGTAAAATATTTTAAAATTTTGAATTTTAAAACGGAAGTAGAAATTTATAACAGCATAGGAAAACCAGACCAACCCTTTTATACAAAAGGCTTTTAAAGAAAAGTTTCTTCCTTAATTTTAATCCATTAACTATGAAGCGCATATAAATGATAAAACTACTCCCTAAAGAATTAACTCGTGCTAGAGAACTTATGGAACAAGCCAAATTTGATGAAGCACTTGAGATCATAGAAAAATATGAAAAAAAAGATTCACTCACACAAGAAGACCAGTTATCTGCGCTTTTGATAAAAGGAGGAATATATCTTTACAACCGAAGAACAAGGAAAGCTCTGCAAACATATGAAGTAGCATATCAGATAAGCCAAGGTTTAGGATTGGTACCTGAAACAATCAGAGCTCTTATAGGAAAAGCATATATAGGATTTATAGGGAATCTCGATAAAGCATCAAATTATGTCGAAAATGCAGAAAGAAAACTAACTTCTATAGTAGACGATCCTTCAACAGAAAGAATCAGAAGGGATCTATTATTTATTAAATCTTGGACCTTATTATTAAAAGGTAGAATTAAAGATGCTGTTGAATCCGCACGAGAATGTTTGAGATTAACAGAAGAAGTAAAATTAGGTAATAAATTGGATCTTGCCGCAACTTATAGTCTATTTGGATGGATATATAATTTTCCGGGTAAAAGAGGTAAAGCATTAGATTATGCCATGAAGAGTTTAGAATACTATAAAGAACTTAACAATACCCTTGCTATCGCAGATAATTATAACTTGATCGCCAGCTTATATATGGCTGAAGGAGAATATGATAAAGCTCTACAATATAATAAATTAAGTTTATCAATTGAAGGAATTAGTGGTCGAACCAAACTAAATGCGTTAACAAATTTAGGCAATATCTATTATTTTAAGAATGAAATAAATCGAGCTATAAAGTATGCACAACAAGCTCTAGCGCTTGCAGAGGAATTAAACATCACAGATCTATTAATCAATCTCTTGGTTAATTTAGGGTATGCATTTAGGATTATAGGAAAATACAGTTTAGCTATAGAATACTTTGAACGCTGCGTGACTCTTTCTGAAAAATGGGGTTTAATTGTTCCAATGGCTAGATCTATTAGTATGCTTGTTATTTCCTATATTGATGAAAACTCTCGTGAAATAGCAAATAGGTATTTCACTCGTCTATCTGAATTATACAATCAATCAAAAGTCAATGGTACAGTTAATATTTCTGTCCTTTATCTGGGAGCAAAAGCATATATGCTGAAAACGAGTACAAGAATGCGTGATCGTGTAGAAGCGCAAGCAATTTTTAAAGAATTGATAGAAATTGCGCGTGGTGATGCATTGATTTATGCTTTAGGAAGTTTATGTGATCTTTTATTAGAAGAGTTGTCATTATATAATGATCCAAAAATATTGGATGAGATCATTCCACTAATTACCAGAAGTTTAGAAATGGCAGAAAAAGCACGCAACTACTATTGGTTGGCAGAAACTAAATTACTACAGGCAAAATTAGCATTAATACAAATGAAATTCGAAGAAGGGAGACGATTAATGATCGAAGCACAAAGTATCGCTGATTTACATGGTCTTAACTTATTAGCATGGGGGATTTCCACCGAACATGATAAATTGCTCGAACAAAAAAATGTCTGGGAGACAGCAAAAAAAAAAGAAGTATCTTTATCTGAACGTATTAAATTGGCTTCAACAGATCAGGTACTAGAACGTATCCAAGGAAAGCGTACTGTGGAAACTCCTAA
The DNA here is from genome assembly GCA_048940605.1 of Promethearchaeota archaeon. GTDB lineage: Archaea > Asgardarchaeota > Lokiarchaeia > Sigyniarchaeales > SOKP01 > Loki-b32. The sequence goes on along the minus strand of JBHLOJ010000090.1, from coordinate 5,385 downwards.
AGAGGTTGAAGAGCAATCCACAGTATTATTGATTTTAGCGGAAGGAGGTGTTCTTGTTTTCTCTTATCCCTTCTCAGATCAATGGAGAATAGATGAAGATCTTTTCAGCAGTTTTTTATCAGCTTTTAGCTCATTTAGTACTGAATTTTTTTCTAAAGGACTCGATAGAGCTAAATTTGGAGACAATATGATGCTTCTGGAATCAGTAGGGTCTTTTTCCTTTTGCTATTTATTTCAAGGGCAAACGTATCTTGCAAGAAAAAAGCTTTCAAAATTTACTGAAAAAGTTCAAAATAATCAGAACTTATGGCAAGATCTCGAAAATCATTACAAAACTGGCCAAGTTCTTGAGTTAAAGGAAAGTCCTCTGCTTAAAACTCTGATTACAGAGATTTTTTCTAGTAATTTGACTTAAAGAACTTCAATATTATTATAAAAGAAAAAGGAAAAATAAAAAAAAATCTAAAATTCGTAACCACACTTTTTACAAACGTTCTTTTTTGCGTACATTGGAATATGTCCAACGTAGCTTAAGACTTTGCCTTTATCTTCCACAGTTTTTATATCATGTCCGACTGCGCCACACATTGGGCATGTAATTCTCTCATCTGCAGCGAATCCACCCGAACCTATATCTGGGGGTTTTAATTCTTCTAATTCAGATTCAACTTCAGAGAGGTGAGCCGATGTTGATTCAAGTGCCTGCTCTTTTTCACCCAAAGCATCAGTTAATTCTTGGATTTGGGTGTCTCTTTGTAATAAAGTATTATTTAATTCACCAAGCTGTGCGTTTAGCTTATCCATTTCAGAAAGTTTGGATGTTAAATCTTCAATTTCTGATTGGTTTGCTGAAATTGTACTATTTGCTTCATTTAATTGAGTCTCTAAATCTACTACTTTTTCTGTTGAAGTTTCTAATTCAGCTATTATTTCCTCAAGATCACTAACTTTAGTTTTATGTTCTTCTAAGTCCTTACTGATGGCTTCTTTTTCAGCAGTTAATGCTTCGATAGTTTGATCTTTCCTTTGGCCATCCCCAATCGTCTTTTCAAGTGTATTCTGAGTATCATTTAGAGTACTTTTAGTATCATCAAGACTAATTTTGGTATCAGCAAGTTCATTTTGAGTGTTGGCAAGTTTATCTTGTGTTTGAGATAATTCAGTTTTTGTTTCGGAAAGTTGTTTTTCCAGATCATTAACTTTAGCTCTAAGATCTAACAAGAAACTACCTTCAACTGACATTTTCTTTTCTGGTTTTGCTTCAGCTTTTTCCCAGTCAATACTAATAATCATTCACCTTTAAAATATTCAAATATCTTTAAAATTTAATTGATTTATTCAATTAATTTTGATAATAATATATATATCATATTGAATTAAGCTTTTAATTTTTTTTGACTTTAAGGTATCAAATATTTGTATTAAATATTATGATTTAATTATCTTCAAAAGTATAATATATAATAAGGAAATCATTAGAGAAGTTCGATAGAATAAATGAGTAACTCAGACACTTCACAATATAAAATCGCTTATATTTCGACTTCTGGAGTTTATAAAACTCCGTTTACACTAGTTATTATCTCCCAATTATTTTTCGGGGGAATGATTTTAGTAGTTATTAATCTGTGGTTTATTAACCAGTTATATTTTCTGCTTACAGGAAATCAAATTTTTTCTTTAGGATTCACTGCTGAATGGTATTATTGGTTATTATTACCACTAAACATTTATGGCAATTTATTTTTATTTGCGTTTTCTATTATATTATTTTCAGCACTTATTAATAAAATTTTAAATAAATTGCATCCTCCAAGAGAGGGTGTTTTTGAAAAAGGAAGTAAAGAGTGGAAATATACTCATCGAAGATTTTGGAATGCTTATTTTCCTATCTGGCTTGCGAGGGCATTACCCATTCCTTGGGCTGATATTTTTGTTTACCGTTTCTTTGGAGTTTCGATAGGCAAAAATGTTGTTGCTTATGAAGGGTATATTGATCCTGAATTGATAGAAATAGGAGATTTTACTATGACATCATTGAATATATGTATTTTTTCTCATTTGATATATCATGATCAAATCATCATAAAGAAGATAAAAATTGGTGAAGCATGTGTTGTTGGTCCTCAAACAATTGTCAGTCCTGGTACAATTATGCAGGATAGAGCTGTTTTGGGAGCAAACAGTTATACTTGGATAGGACAAGAATTAGAGGGTGATTTGATTCATGTTGGAACTCCTGTAAGCACGGCATTTCCAGTCCAATCATTAGAAGAATCTCAAGAGAAAGCAGAAAGAATTAAAAAAGAGCATATTGAAAATGAGAAAGGAGATGTAAATTAAATATGTTTCAGCCAGCTAGTTTAAAAGGTGATTCTCCAACACCAATAGACGAGAGAATAAGGAACAAATATCTCATCATTTATTTAATAATAATTATCTTAAGCTTCGTCCCATGCTCTTTATTTGAATATATCTATGTTTTATTTTTATGGGATAAAGGATTATATTTCCTTTTCTTTTTATTTCTTCCGTTCAATTTCCTGTTTTTAATTTATATTCTCCAATTAAGTGCAATATTATTTTCAGTCCTGATTTTAACTATTATAAAACTAATATTTCCTCCTAAGGAGGGTGTTTTTTCTCGAGATATAAGTGATAAAAATTATTTGTTTTGGAATTTAAGAAATGTTGCTAAAAAATGGCCTTTATTTATCTCTGCTTCAAATCCTTTTCCATGGCTAAAAAACCGTTTTGTTCTTAGATTTTTTGGAGTAAAGATTGGAAAGAAAGGCATAAGTGATTCCTGTTGGATCTCTTCTGAGTTTGTAAATATTGGTCGTAATGTTATTATTGGAATGGGAAGCACACTTCTGAGTTTCGGAATCGAACAAGATAAATTTATATTAAAAAAGATTCAAATAGAGGATAATGTATTAATTGGAGCTAAATGTGTATTATTACCTGGGACAATTATGAAAAATGATTCAAAATTATCAGCTCACTCCTATACAAATTTTAACGATAAATTAAAGGAAAATTCAATCTATTCAGGTCATCCTGCAAAATTAAAAGAAGTTTAAAGAGATATGATAAATGAAAAAAGTAATAGATTAGAAATTAGACAAAAAATTGAAACTAAAAAAAGAATAGTTATTATTTCGGATACTCATATTAGTCGGTCAGGGGGACCCTTTAATTTACACACTTATAATTTAGGTATAGAACAAATTAATAAGATAGAAGACGTCGATTTATTTCTACATTTAGGAGATATTACTCAAAATGGTACGTTATTAGAATATGAATTTACACTCGAGCAATTTAAAAAATTTGATCCAGTATCTAAATGTCCATTAATGATACTTATTGGGAATCATGATGCATTGAATGTGGGGTATCGTTTATTTGAAGAAATGATCGGTAGAAGAGATTATGAATATGAAGATGAAGAATTATTTGTTATCGGTATCGATAGCACCAAACCTGACTTACCTGGCGGAATCATTCATCATGATACAATTGAATTAGTCCGAGAAGAATTAGTGAAAAAGGAAAGAGAAAATAAATTCAAAATAGTATGTTTTCATCATCAACTCATCCCTATCCCTAATACAGGGAAAGAGAGATCTGCTATTGATGATTCAGGCGATATGCTCAAAATGCTCTTAGAAACAAAGGCAGATTTAGTTTTAAATGGACATCGTCATACGTGGAATTTATATACTTTGAGTAGTAGTGAAAAAGATCTATATATTTTTAATGCAGGTACATTCTGTTGTAATAAAACAAGATATCGCGATTTATTCACCTATGCAATCATCGACATTGAAGGAAATAACCTTACTTTCAGAGTAATTCCAATATTAGATTCAAGCTCGATGCATGAAATTCATCGTGAAATTAACTATTATCTTCCATTAGAAATAAAAAAGGATCGAAAACCGTTATGCAGATTTATCCAATTGTCTCAATCTTTAATCACCGTAGAATCGGAAAATATTATGACTAATTTTGATAAAGCAATTGAACGTATAAATAAAATAAGGGATGTAGATCTAGTTGTTCATACTGGAAATGTTACTCAAAATAGTTATAGGGAGGAATTTAGAATAGCTAAACAGAAAATAGATAATTTAAATTACCCATATCTCGTAGTACCAGGATACACAGATTCGAAACCTCCTGCTTGGAATTATTGGAAACAAAATTTCGGCGAATTTGATCCCTTGTTTGAGAACGATAAGATATACTTTCAAGGATTAAATTCTACAACGAGAGATTCTACTGAGGGATTTATCGGAAGACATAGAATGCATCAGTTTATTGAAAAAGTATTATCTTATAGTCATCAGAAGATTTTTGGTGTTTGTTGTTTTCATAGTTTAATTCCTACACCTTTAAGTGTATGGAGGACAGAATTGATTGACTCTGGAGATGTACTTTCTCAGTTTTCTCGTTCTCAAATTGATCTTTGCTTAAATAGTACACCAAGTATTGCGTTCAATGTTAAAATTGATAATACCGTATTTTCTAATGGGGGAAGTCTAAACTCTGAAAGATTCAATGAAAGTTTTATTGAAATTGAAATCTATAAAAAAGGATATCTTGTGCTAAAAGAGCATAATTTGAACACGGGGGAAATAAAAATTGTTGGGACCTACAATATTACCATTTTCATCTGATTAACAATAATATATCTTTTTTTTTATAAAAAATAAACTTAAAAAGAATATTTTTTTTTTATATGATTAACTTAATCGCGTTAATTGAGGAATACTTATGGCTAAAATAAAATTACACTTATTGAACATTTTCCAGCTAAAACTCAACCAAAAATTCATTGAATACGAAGGTAACAATGTAGGAGATATAATCTCTCAATTTATAGGAGAAAATAAAGAAAAACTTGGAGATGATTTATTGGATAAGACTAGAAACAAGCTTAACCCTCAAATATTAATTTTATTAAATGGAAGAAACATAAAATACCTAAAAGAGTATGAAACAAAACTCATTGAAAATGACGAACTTTATTTATCCTTTGCTCTAGCAGGAGGATAAATTGCCTTAACACTCTTTGTTATGATAAATCTAATATTATATTTTAAAGAATTAAAAAACCTTAACTTTTAAATCAGGTTCGTCAATCACTAAAAATTTATTGACTTTGATTAAAGATACTTATATTGAATTTAATGATAAATTTGATCAAGTAAATAGATTTGACAAGGCTAATATTTTAGCTGCTAAAATTCTATTTCAAGATTTTTTTTTGGTTTTTGGGCATGAATACATATCTGAATCATTTGAAGTTATCCAAACAACGTTTAATTTAACCTATACGTTAAGCTTAAATATAAATAGAATCATATTTTTTTTACT
>JBHLOJ010000008.1:35275-54855 GCA_048940605.1 Promethearchaeota archaeon | reverse complement strand
TCCAACCAATTGGTTTTTTACGGGAATATTTAATCTTTCTTTCTTTTCTAAGTTTATTTATGGTAGGGGTTATTTTCCACCTAGGACGTATACCAATTTCATTTCCTATTTCCCATAATTTGTACTTACTTCTTATAGGGACTTCTTCTTTAATCTTTTCCAAGAAGAGGCTTATAGTTTCTTCATTAATATCTACTGTTGATATTTCTCCTTTTCTATCTAACTTTGAGTAGTATTCTCCGGTGATGGTATAACCTCTTTCCCACCAATTAGATTTAGCTCTGAGATGATACTTTATTTTATGTTCATCCTTTAATTCATCAAGAGCAGCGTCAAATATTAGGTGAGGAAAGCCAACTAGCATATGAAGATCTTTACTTGTTGGTACTACCTCCTCTTCACATAGAATATCAATGATTTTCTGTTTAGCTTCCTCAACTTGAGATTGAGCAACGGGATCCCGCAATTCTTTTTGAGTCAACGCTATATCCCAGTAATGGCTAACAGAATATTTATGATGTTCTTCAATAGTTGGACCAAAGAAAACATATCTCCTTCTTCTATAACCTACAAAAATTCTCCTGCGGTGTGACGAAGAGGCTCCTTTAGGATAACTAATTTTCGAACTTCTTCCTTTCTTAGATGCTGGAATAATAGGTATAAAGATAACCATTATAAACCAGGAAATAAAACTAATTATCAACGTATTTATTATACCTATAATAACAAGCTTGCTCGGAGGATCCTCTAATACATCATTTCCGCTTTTATCTAAGAATAGCTGTAGCATAAGTGCGTTTAAACCTATAGAAATTAAGATTCCTATTCCCACAACATAACTTATGACGCCATAACGTATATTTTGATTCACTAGAAACATTGTTCCGATAGAAATAGTTATAGTCAAAACAATAAGAATAAGGGCAGTTATGAGACTTGCTTTCCATTTCTTTGCCATTTTTTCCCAATTTTTCCATATAATCCTTGCAATTATATACCCAGTTAAATAAATCGCTAAATACCAAATAGTCATCTCTAAGATATGCTGCCATCCATAAATAAATGAGAGTGAAAGGGCAATTAAAAGAGTAAAATTCATCCAAATTAATTCTACAAAAAGGAAATTTGAATTCATAAAAATTCGCTCGACATAATAGAATTCCTCATTCGTTATAACATAAAATAAAAAGAACATAAGAGCATCCAATCCTAAGAATAAAAAAACCCAAGGATGAATCATTAAACCATCTTCAAATACAAAAAAAAATGAAAATATTAAGATCAGAAATCCTAATGAAATCAATACGCCAAAAGCAATACGATCTCCCACAAATATTACTCGATTTCGAATTTGATTTTTGTTAAGTGTCATTTTGAATTTTTATCTCTAATATCTAATTATGTTTATAATAATTTTAAGATATTTTTAAATCTAACTTTATGCTGTTGAGTTAAGATTTTATTTTTGATAAAAGAGAAAAAATTGAAGGTAATCATTACGTCATTTGCTTGAAAAGAGCTCTAAATTCATCCTTTACAGCTGCCAGTCCTAGAGTTTCAAGTAAGTTAATCGATTTTTTACTAAGAGAATAAAAAGAACGAGGCTCGGAACGTTTATATTCCATTTTTTTCTCATTCTTAATAAAACTATTCTCTTTTAGGATCTTAAGGTGATAATTTAAGGTATTTTCTGGAATGGAAGGTAATAACTCTCTTAACCGACTGAAAGAAAGAGATTCTTCACTAGCTAATAATGTAAGCAATATTTTATATCGTGTTTTCTCTGATATAATTTCCAATTCTTTCCTCATATTTTCAAGTTTTTTAGGAGTTTCCAAATCAATTACCTCTCTATATTTATATTCGTTTTTTCATCTAAATCCATGTTAAATAAGGATAATCACCTATTTAAATTTAACTCAAAATTAATTGAGTCAATTACTATTGACATATAATAATTTATAGCATAAATGTATTTCTAAATTATTTTATATCCATTAGGGGTAGACAATGGAAATTTCACACGATAGCGCTTGGGATGATTTTTTGAATGAATTTACTAATATTTTTTCAGTTTACGATCTGTTGAAAAATAAGATCTTTATATGTGGGTCCTACAGTGAAGAAACATTCAATACACTTCAGGAAGTACAAAAAATTGTAAATACTATTGAAAACAATCTTGGATTTTTTGAAAAAGAGTTTCGACGTACACATATTGAGAATTTAATTTTAAAATTTGATCTGATTGCCAAATTTTCGAATGAGATAATCATGATTATAGAACATGATAAAGGAGGTCACATGATTGAAATGGGAATAATACTTTCTTTTAAAGAGTTTCTTGAAAAGACGAAAGTATTCGTATTAAAAGATGTAGAAATTACAGAGGTCTTAAAGAGAGGAGGATTATTAACCCCTTTCTTTAAAGAGATGGAAACCTTGTTTTATTTTGAAGACATTGAGGCATTGAGATCATATGTAAAAAAGCTATACTCTTCAGATGCCTGAGTTTTCTTATTAGTAAGATTCTTCTTTCAATATTCTAATCCTTTATCATTTATAAAAGCATCAAAAGAAAGCTTAAATAGAGAAAAGTCTTAATTTAACATTGGTAAAAAATCTAATGATGATAAAATTTGTTTCAATTTAAAAAATATTAAAACTAAAAAAAGGAGGAATTGTGGAATGAGAGATTTAACAGTAATTTTGAAAAATCAACCAGGAATGCTAGCTGATATGGGGGAAATTTTGGGCAAAAATGGCATTAATATGGAAGGAATATGTGGATTTCCTCTAAAAGACGAAGGAATCATCCATATATTGGTTGAGGATGAAACGACAACCAAATGGGTACTCGAGAATGAAGGTTTTGAAGTACGTGCTGTACGTGAGGTACTAGTTTTGGATATCGGTAATATCGCGGGAAAACCAGGGACAGGAGGGAAGATGGCTCGAAAAATAGGTAAAGCCGGTGTTAACATAGATCTAATTTATTTGGCAGAGAATAACAGAATTGTTCTTGGAGTTGATAATTTAAAAAAAGCTCGTGAAGCTTTGGAGTTACAAGTAATTTCTTAAGTAATGATTTTTTTATTTCAATATTTTTTTTAATCACTTTAAATACTTGTAATAAAACAGATCAGGAAGTTTCAAGTTTACACCTTTTTCGTTTGTAAAAATCGGTTAAAGATAAATGTTTGGAGTCTATTTTTTATTATTGAAGCGATTTACGTACTTTTGATAGTCATGAAGTTTTCTTAATACGATCGCTGCGGTATCAAGATTTCCTCCAAACACCATGATTTGATTTTCATCATATATATCAAAAATGGGATTACCAAGACTAGGAGTTAATGAAACATATAATATCTTTTTATCAGGATGTTCATGGCATATTTTAATTTCATAATCTGCTATTTGATCAAATCCATTATTTCGCATCATCAACATGCTTTCTTTCATCTTTTTTCCATATTCATTATCAGGTTTCATCATATTAATTCTTTCGAGAAATGTGGCAGAAGTCATCGTAAAGATTACATCAAAACAATCAGAGTTTAACATTAAATCCATTACACTTTGAAAGGCTGTAGGATTTCTTGTAGCTACCATGTCAATAGGATTATTTTGACTCCAATAGAAAGGGAGATGCTCTGAAATATCTTTAATAAGTTTAGGTCCATTTGGCTCTAAATTCAAGTCAACTACCTTGATCCCGTGTTTTTCACATAGATCAGTTAAATGCACTCCCATCCCACCCCCGCCACTAACTATTCCTGCTCGTAGAGGGTCACTAGAAGGAAGTGGGAGAAGATATTGTGCTCCTTTAATTAGGTAGATGAACTCCGATACTTCTTCAGTATATATTACACCAGTTTGCTTAAAAACGGATTTATTTATATCTAATGCACCAGCAATAGAGCCTGTGTGACTATTAGCCGCTCTTGCCCCAGTTTTAGTAATACCTGCTTTGAGAATAACAATAGGTTTCGTCTTAGTTGTTTCTTCACATATTTCTTTAAATTTTTTACCCGCACGTAAACCTTCAGCGAAAAGTGCGATCGTTTTCGTTTCATCGTCTTGAGCATAATATTGCAAATAATCTTCAAGAGTTAAAGAGGCTTCATTCCCACTTGAAACAAAATATCTTATTCTTTGTAATGCATTACATAGAATTGTACCCATTGTTCCTGACTGAGAAACGATAGAAATGTTACCTGGTTTTGGAAGCATAAATCCAAAACCTAAATGTAAAGGAGAATTTTTATCTTTGGAGGTATAAAATCCCATAGAATTTGGTCCAACAAAGATTAATCCACCTTTGTCAGCAATTTTAACCAATTCTTGGTTTTCTTGTTGTCTCTCCTCAGTTTTTACTTCCCCAAATCCAGCAGTAATTATTGCTGCTGTCTTAACGTCATTTTCTATCGCCTGTTTTACCGCATCTACCACAGCATTTGGGGGAACAACAATTCCAACTAAATCAATTTGTTCTGGACATTTATCGAGAGAAGGAAAAACCTCATATCCTAATATTTTCTTGTTTTTATAACTTAGACTCGGATTGATAGGGAAAATTTTTTTTGTAAATCCACTACCTAACATACTCATTCCTACCATAGACCCAATTTTTGGCTTATTAGTTGCTCCTATAAGAGCAACGTTTTTCGGATTAAACAGGATTTCCATTAGTTTTAGCTTTTCTTCAATATCCATCAAAAAATTCTCCAATTAAAAAATTTATATCGTAAATTATTATGTAAAAAGAATGATTATTAAAGAATTAAATGATAATCTAATCAATTTAGACTTATTTGGAGATTAGTTTTGTCATGAACTGGTAGAAACACTAAACATAAATGTGATCTTTCAGAATTAAATAATTAAATAATTAATATTTTAAATCATTTGGAATAATATGTAGATGATGACCATTTTTTAGTTTATTACCTCTTTTCATAATTTGTAAATGAGAAATAACATAAAATGGAGAATTTCTATATTAAATAATAAACAAGGTCAACAAGATGAGAACGAAAGAAGAATTTATGAAAGCATTAAGCAAAATGAAGAAAAATATTTTCTTTAATGGGGAAAGGATTGATCGATTAGATGAAAGACAGATGGCATGTATTAATACTATTGGAACTACTTATGATGTAGTGGATGATCCGGACTATAAGGATTTAATTTTCGCAAAATCTCACCTCACTGGTGAAATAATTAACCGCTTTACTCATATACATCAAAATACTGATGATCTTCATAAAAAGCAAGATATGACTCGAAAAATCTGTCAAAAAGTCGGTGGATGCATCCAACGTTGTATGGGCTGTGATGCAGCTAATGCTGTATATAATGTTAGTTATGAAGCAGATAAGTCCAACAACGGAGAAACGCACTACCATGAGAACTTTAAAAAATGGATGGAACGTTTTCAAAAGGAGGATCTAATAGCAGCATGCGCTCAAACCGATGTCAAAGGCAACCGAATAAAACGACCTGCAGATCAGGAAGATCCAGACATGTATGTTAGAGTTGTAGAAAAAAGAGATGATGGAATTATTGTTCGTGGATGCAAACTTCATATTTCAGAAGCTTCTGTATCTGATGAGATCATAGTCGTTCCAACTAGAGCATTGAGACCAGAAGATAAGGATTACGCCGTTGCTTTCGCAGTACCTGGAGATTATGAAGGAGTTAAACAAGTCGTTACCATTCACAACCTTCGTGAAAGAGAACATTTTAAACGCGGATTTATGCCAGGAGCAACAGATTCATATATCATTTTTGATGATGTATTTGTTCCATGGGAAAGGGTTTTTCTATGTGGTGAATATCAACATGCAGGTACTCTTGCATTATTATTTGCTCTATTTCATCGGCATAGTTATTCAGGATGTAAACCTGCTATAGGAGATCTAGTTGTAGGAACTGCCGCATTAGCAGCCGAATACAATAACATTCATAGAGCATCACACGTGAGGAGTAAATTAGCTGAATTAATCATGGTTACTGAACTTGGTTATGCCGCAGGATACACAGCTTCTGATTTAGGTAAACCAGAAGTATATATGCCTGGAGTAGGTTTCATTCCTTATGGTCCCGGGAGTTATATTCCAAATTCAATTTATTGTAATGTTGGAAGATGTTTATCAGGAGAAAATGTTTTCCGTGAAGCTGAAATTATAGTTGATCTTTCAGGAGGTATTCCTGCAACTTTTCCTTATGAAAGAGATTTTGTGAATCCAGAGTTAAAAGATCTTCTTTATAAATATATTACTCGAAATCCTAATATTTCACCAGAAAATGCAGCACAATTCTGGCGGTATGTTGGTGATGTATACTGTTCTTCAACTGGAGGAGTTCATCTTTTCGGGAGTTATCATGGTGGAGGTTCTCCTGTAATGGAAAGTATAGCAATTACAACTCAGTATGATATTGAATCCAGAAAGGATATGGTAAAGAAAGTTGCGGGAATTAAGGATGAATTAAATAAAGCTTAAACTTTTTTTTTTAATTTTTTTAATTTTTTTTTTAATAGATAGAAGTTAGAAAAATTCTCCTATAAATTCTAAATATCCTTCACGTCTTAAAAATTCTTTAGTTTGCACTGTGCTTGAAGCGTATGTTTTTAATATTTCTTGCTGTAAAATAATCTGAAATTTTGTTTCTCCAACCTTTCTTAGTTCTTTCAACAAAGGAAACCCAATTTTGTGGTCTATGAGTTTACTATTGTAATTATTCTCAGCCCAAATTAATAAATTCGAAGTTAATCTTCGAAAAATAGTTTTGGTGAAAAAATTTTTCAGGTTATATTCATATCTACCTATGGGTTCCTTTATTTCTTGACTTAAAGTCTTTAATGAAGGGAACAAATTGGGGTGTATTGATATTACAGGTTTATTCTTTACATATATAAATATTCTATTCTCTCTTCCAGAAGATTTATATGATTCACTTTTTTTTATTTTATGATTAATTGATGAGTTGATTATTTTTATAGAAATATAATTATTTATTTTATTTGATTTTATAATGGTATAGTTCTCCCGTATTATATTTTCCTTCATTTATTATTCGACTCTATAAATTTCTTCGTACATAATAAACTCATATATTAAAAAAAAAAAGGAATTTCAAAATGTAGAAAACCTTTATAAAAATAAAAGAATATTCTCTTTTAATGAAACATAAACTTACGATATCATTTTCATTATTAATTATCGTCACCTATTTTTATATTTATGTTTCATCAATATGCCAAGATAATCATCTAGTTATTTGTTACGTAATAAGCTTCATGTTGATGATTTTAATGTTTGGATTAGTACTTAGTACTATAATTATGCTTATTATCTTAACCTAAATTATTTCCACAGTCTGGACAAATTAATGTTTTTTCTTCAACCTTTTTCCCACAATGGGGACAAAATTTGCTACTTTCTATTACCTCAAAATTAGACTTTTGAATCATATCTGATTTTTGTTGTTTTCCAATAGTATGAAGAAGTGAAAATAAATGAGAAAATAATCCATCAAACCAAGATTGTTTGAGTTTTTCTAATCTGAATATGTTTCGTGCGATGGGTGCTGCTTCAACCCTTATAAGAATATTGTTTCCCTCTAATTCATAAAAGTTTATTCGAATTCTTTTCTTCCAATTTGGATCATGACCAGTATTTGTCATCATAGTCCCCTGCTTAGCTTCGATATATTTTGAAGGTGTTGATTCTTTAATCTTTATTTTATGTTGATTTAATAACCATTGCATTGTCAAATCAAATGCTTTTTTAACATCCAATTTAAAATTTTCTTCATACATTACATTAATTTTCATTTACCGTATCAATCCATCTTATAATGTATAACTAAGAGATAAAATTTCATATTTAATAATTTTTCATAATTAGGGAATCATTATTTTCTCGAGAATATAAGTAAAGAGTTGTATCCAAAAATTTTAAATAATTATTGAGTCTTTAGAATTCAAACTAGATATTTATAAAAAGATTTTAAGATTGTTATTATGATTGTTGTATCACCCTATAATGGAACAGTCCCAAATATTCATCCCACAGCATTTATAGCTAAAGATGCGGTTATTATTGGGGATGTAGAAATTGGTGCTTATGTAAATATATGGTTTGGTGCGAAATTAAGAGGGGATTGGGGAAAAATTATAGTGGGAGAGAACACAAGTATTCAAGAGAACTGTGTAATCCACACAACAGTTAGAGGTTTATGCAAAATAGGAAAAAATGTAACTCTTGGACATTTATCAATGGTACATGGTCCCTCTACTATTGGGAACTCAACATTGATTGGAATTGGAGCATCTGTTCTTCAAGATTCAAACATTGGAACAGGAGTAATCCTAGCAGCCGGTTCTGTTATTAAAGGAGAAGCTGAAGATAACTGCCTCTATGCTGGGGTACCTGCAAGAAAAAAAAAAGAATATCCAAGTAGAAGATTGGGAGAATGGGGATCGAATCTTTATGTGGATAACGGTCAGAAATTTAAAGAAGCAGGTCTTGGACAGGAGATTCCAAAAGAATTTATGATGAAATGATAAGAGAACTAGTGATATCTAGCACTCATTGGGGAAGAAAGCAAACAGTTAGAGAAATTAAGCAATCAGGAACTAGTTGGAAAAAAATTTATAGTTTATTATGATATTGAGACTAACCGCAATATTATCGAATTTGAAAAATAAGTTTGGGAAATCAATTTGGAATAGATTATTGAATTATATATACTAGTTTGGATAACCTTAGGGTATTTTTTATCTTCTATAATCAACACTAGGAAGATTTTTTATTTCATAAGGAAGATAGGCGTCGTCAGGTATTGGATTGATATAAATATCTCGGAATTCTTTATTTTGCATTCTACAGAAAGGACTTCGGTGATTATATGCTGGATGTTTCACCATACGCATCCAGATCTTTTTTAATTTTTCCTTCCTCACATTTCCAAAAGAAAGTGGTGTGAAATCACATGGAGCAATATCGCCATACGCAGATGCATAGAATTGAATATTTGCAGCTAAGCAACCTATACCAGAAAGATATGCTTCCACAGAATTCTGCCAGGCTTGAGATGAAAGAGGTGGTACGATTTTATTCTTAAATACTTCTGCAGAATATTTATGGAGTTTTTCTCGCAATTCAAAGGTTAACATTTCGCTTGTATCCTTCAACATATTTCCTGTAGGAACGCAATCAAAAAGGATTATATTATGAAGACCGAGCTTAATAGCTAGATCATGTAATTTTTTATAGATTCCTTTTTCTGTTCCAGAGCGGGTAGCATAAGAGGAGAAGCCGGCAAAGATACCTTTTGATTTCACTTTCTTAATTCCTTCAATAGCAGTTTCGAATAATCCTGGCATTGCTCTTAATTTGTTATGTTCTTCAGGATCAGGTGAATCGATACTTAAAAATAATGAATAAAGACCTGCATCAGCTAATTTATCTACATTTTCATCTGTAAGGAATTGCCCATTGGTGAACATTACAGGCATTGCTTTTTTTTTATCTACATGAGAAATAAGCTCAAAAACGTCTTCACGCAGTAAAGGTTCACCTCCTGTGAAGGCAATGATCGTTACACCTAATTTCTGAGCGTCGTCAATTAATTTTTTAGCCTCTTCTGTGGATAGTTCTTTTCTATCTTTTTTAAGATGCCTACCAGCACTGCAATGAACACATTTACATTGACATTGATAAGTAATCGCAAAAGTCATCGCGACAGGAAAGGGATAGGGCATTAATTGGGATTTTATTAAGCCTTTCAAAGCACGTATCATAGGACGGCTTCCTACTGGGGGAGCAAAAGTATTGGCAACCATTTTTCCTTCCCATTTTCCAATATTATCATAATTTTTATAGAAATTAGCTTGTAAGAATATCATAAAAATAAGACGATAAATCCGTAACTTATCAAGTAAAGGGTTGAGAAGACCAGTTCCTGCGACTTGACCATTTTCAAGCTTCTTATAACTGATGAGTTTTTGTCCAAATAATTTCAAAAAAATATGTTCTTCTTCCATAGATAACTCTCACTTTTAGAAGCTTTATACTAAACGAGTTAATTTAGAACCTTAATAAATCTTTCTAATGATAATTTTTTAATACTTAAATAATATTACTCTTAAATCTGATATATCAGTATTCTAGATGTGATTTAAAAATCAGATTATAAACTTCACAAGATTCCCTCAAAAAAGCTCTTATCTAAGTAGGATTATTAACAATCACGTTTAAACATTACAAGAGCATTATGTGAACAAATGTCAACGCATTTCCCGCATCCATCACATAAATTGGCGTCAATTTTTGCCAATGATGATATAAATCCAATTACGGAATATGGGATTGCATGTTTAGGGCAAATTTCGACACAAGCACCACAACCAATGCAATTCTTAATATCTAGCTTAGCTATAATTGACGATTTTGTCATAAATACTGATCGTAATGTTCTAGGAATTAATTTAAAGGAAATTGATTATATTAATGGAATATTTAGGATAAAAAATAAGTTTAATGGTGTTGTCTTAATTGATAGAATCAAAACGCTTTGTCTCAGGAATCTCTAATATAAAATCTTTCCCGAAAGCTAAAGCCGGTGTCAACACACCTGTAGGTTCAACATCGAATAACTTTTCTACAGATCTCACTCCTGCAACAGCAGTAAAACGATAAGATTCCATTGTTTCAAGCCAAGCATGCGCTTCCTTACCTTGATCATTATATACAGAAGCTGATATATAACACCGGTAGGTTTTTCGTTTAAAATCATCAGGTCCATGAACATTTTCTTCAATCCACCTTTCAACATTTTTCTTAGATTCCTTATTTTCTAACAGTTCTTTAGAAGAAACTCCAATAGAACCAAGTAAATTAGGAAATTTCTTTGGTAAAGGAAAGTATGTAGTTATATTCGGTATACCTGTTGTTCGATAAGCAGTAGACAAATCGCCCCAGGTTACTGGTCTTACTGTCCGTTCTTTATCAGAAAACCGTATTTTTCGGATTTCTTCTTTTTCAATAGGTTTAAGGATTCCATTTCTCCTAATTAACTGTCCGATATTATAATGTTCTAACATCGTTTTTAAAGTTCCCGGACTTGGATTACTCATAGCAACTATCCCAAGATCCAAAGATGTTGGCTTTGTAATCTTTTCACTTACATATTTAGCTAAACAATCAGTAGGAACAACATCAAATCCAACTCCAGATATAATTGCTATTCCATTATCTTTTGCTAGTGCATCATGTTCAAAATTCTGCTCAAAAACAGGAATTTCACCTGTAATATCAACATAATTTGTACTCGTCTTTAAGCATGCCCTAACCATGGGAGCACTAGTAAATTTATAGGGACCTGCTGAATGGAATACCAAATCAAATTCATTTACTGTTTTTGTTAAAATATTATCATCATTCAAATCTAGTACAATATAATTTAAATCTAATTTCTTTGCAAATGGGATAAGTTTTTCAGCAGAACGACCAGCAAGTACAGGAGAATGACCACGGTTCTTTGCTTCTTGTGCAATCAAACTTCCTGTATAGCCATAAGCTCCATATAGCATCCATGATTTCATATTTCTTCAAGTATAGTTAGTTATAGATAAGTATAGTTAATTATAGATAGAATTTTTACATTAATCTTTATAGATTATTCTTAATTATTAAAAATCCTTTATTTATAATATTGAAATTTTTATTAATGACAATTTTGTAAAAAAAATTATTTATATGACACTGAACCATATGCCAATCTATCATCAAAAGAATAAGAAGAATTATAAAAACCAGAAACTAAAAATTTGAGTTGTTCATTAAAGCCCGGATAATTATCGTATAAATAGGCAACAAATTGTTCGAAATAGTAACAAAATCTCCCATATGGGATCTTATAATCATTAAATTCTTTATAGTTTAAGTGTAATAAGACTGATTTTGCGAATTGGTCTTTGTATTTATGAGGAAAGTTATCAAGTATTTCAATAAGGAGAGTTCTATCAAACTTTAAATCTAAAAATAAAATTAAATCAATCAATTCTTTTCTTTTACTATAATTAATTATAGTAGAATTCATTAAATTCTCTAATTGCTCTATAATGATTTGTATTAAATTAGGGCTAGATTGCTCAAATAAACATTCTAATTCTAATTTGTTTAAGAAAAATAGATAATTGTTATATGCAAGAAATCGAATAGTATTAATAGTCCCATTTTCAAACCTTTTTGCAATTTCTTCTTTAAATACTTTTTTTGCTAGTAGATCTCCTACCTCTGTGAGTTTTCTAAGTAAGGGAAAAGCTAAATTACTATGCAATAAGCATGAATTATAATTATTTTCATACCAAACCTGCAAATTAGAACAATGCCCCCAAAATTCAACCTCTGGGGAAATTAAAATCTCTTTTTGCCTTGATAATTCAATAGATTTATTTAATTTTAAAACCTCATTATCAATCGAATAAATATCATTCAAACTATCTAAGTCCTCTATAGATACGTTTAATAGAAGATATTTGCACTGGATAAATAGTTCATTATTCACATATATTTTAGTTTTGTTATTTTCTAACCTAAGTTCAAGGTGTTTATTTATTAAAAATTTATGCATCAAGAAATAGTGGTTAACTATGATTTTATTTCTTTTCATTTCAGAAAGCAAGTTTATTAATAAAAGCTTAATTTAAAAAAAAAGGTATGAATAATATGGAAGAATTAAAAAAAACCCTTTATGAGAGAATTCCTTACTACTCAACCTTGGGTCTTGATCTGAAAGAAATGGGTAATGGTAGAGCTACATTTGAACTTAACCTAAGAAAAGAATTAACTCAAAATGGTATGGTTCATGGAGGTGTTATAGCATCTATAATAGATTCTGCATGTGCTTGTGCAGCAATTTCATTAGTATATCCTGATGGTTATATTACAACAATTGATCTGCAAATTGAATTCCTTAAATCAGTTTCTAAAGGATCTATCCTTGCTAAAGCTAAATGTATTAAAGGGGGAAAAAATATATATTTCTGTAAAGCGAAAGTCTGGAATGAAAAAAATGAACTCATTAGCACGGGAAGTTCGCAACTTCTTAGGATTTCATGGCGCTAATTCGTCCTCTTAATAATACTTTATATAGATTGATATTTCGATATTTATTATATATTTTACATTTATGTATAATAGAAATCTTTCACTTGCCAAACTTTTTTTATGTTCTACTATTACGGAAAACAAATTTCATTGTACTTTTTTAAATTTGAAATAAAACAGTATATAATAGAATGAAAAAAACAATTAAAATCATTGTTTCTGGAGATGGAGGAGTAGGTAAAACCTCATTCCTTAACCGTTTAATACATGATAATTTCGATATGAACAGTGAATTAACTAAGGGAGTGGATTTCTTTTCAAAAGATGTTCATATTAATGGTTATGAGTATAACTTTATAATATGGGATTTTGCAGGTCAAGATCAATTTAAAAAGTTATTATCTGATTTTGTAAATGGTTCTCTTGCTGCTTTCATATTGTTTGATTTATCACGATTTAATACACTCGAGGGTGTTGAGGAATGGATTAACACACTAAATCATTATGGGGGGATCCCTGCTTTTATAATAGGGACAAAAAGTGATATAATTGATACTAATGAAGCACATATTTTTGACGATTATATTTCAGAGATAAAAAGGAATAATAAGAACGTATTAGGATATTTAAAAATATCATCAAAAACAGGATCTAATGTGAAACAAGCCTTTAATAGTCTAATTGACAAATTAGCAAATTAAAAGAAAAATTACTAATTAAACCTTAACTACCCATCCAAACTCATCTTCAATTTCTAAACGTTGAATTCCTGTTAGGATTTCGTACAATTTTATCGTAATGTCACCAGGTTCTTTATTATTAAAAATTCTTTCTTTATTTTCTAAAGAAACAGAAGCTATAGGTGTAATGACTGCAGCGGTTCCTGAACAGAAAGCTTCAGTACAACTATCATCAAATAATTCTTTATAAGAAATATCTCTTTCTTCTACTTCTATTCCAAGCTTTTCTGATGCTAATTCCAAAATAGCTTCTCTTGTGATTCCTTCAAGTATTGTCCCTGTTTTTCTAGGAGTGGCTAATTTACCATTTATTAATCCAAAAAAATTAGCTGCTCCGACTTCCTCTATAAATTCCATATTAACTGCGTCTAAGTATAGAATTTGAGAAAAACCTTTAGATTTTGCTTCTTTTGCTGGCAGCATTGTTCCAGCATAATTACAGATTGTTTTTGTTGAACCAGTTCCTCCAGGTGCTGCTCTTGTGTATGTTTTCGATATCTCTAAATTAATACCCTTAAAACCTTCAGGGAAATATGGTCCAACAGGTGCTGTAAAAATGATTAACTTGAATTCTTTTGCAGAATTCACACCTAAAACTGGTCCATTCCCAAATAACATTGGTCGAATATATAAAGCACCCCCACTATCGTGAGGAGGAATATAATCTTCATTTGCTTTCACTACTTTTTTGATTGCATCAATGAATTTGTCAATTTTATACTCTGGCATTAACATTCTTTTAGCACTTTGACTAAATCTCTTTCCATTTTCGCTTGGTCTAAATAAGGCAATCTCTCCCGATTTTGTTCTTAGTGCCTTCATTCCTTCAAAAATTCCTTGACCATAATTTAATACACATGCCGCAGGAGAAATTTCAATATTACCAAAGGGTACAATTTTTCCTTCATCCCATTTACCATCTTTAAAATCAGAAACAAACATACTCTTTGTTTCAATAAAATCGAATCCTAATGAGTAAAAATCAATATCTTTGGGATCTACCATAATTATCATCTTCCAATTAAAACTTGTAAGAAGTATATGAATCGTTAATAAAAAATCTTTTTAACTAAAAAATGAAATAGCTTTAAATTAAGTTATTCGATATTCCACTAGAAAAATCAATTTTAATAACATTTAATCTATTTAATAAATAAAATCTTTAAAAAATAATACCTCGATAACTCATTTAATTATTAGTATTATAACGGATTCTCCTTTTATAGATATAAATAAAATTATAAATTTGTATTTATAGTTATAATATATAAAAACTTGTACATTTTAGAAAATTTAAAAATTATATTAATGTGAAACGCAAACAGAGGACGTGTAATGGCTGAAGAATATGACTATCTTTTTAAATCGATTGTTGTAGGAGATGGAGGTGTTGGAAAAACAGCTCTCACACTTCGATTCTCAAAAGGTTTTTTTACTGAAGATTATAAAATGACTATTGGTGTAGACTTTCACGTAAAAACAATTAATATTGATTCAAATGAGGGACCAATTCGTGCGAAGCTTCAAATATGGGATACAGGCGGACAGGAACGTTTTAGCTCTATAAGGCCAATGTATTATAGAGGATCATTAGGCGCTCTATTAATATTTGATCTAACGAATTCTGCTAGTTTCGAACATCTACCTGGATGGATTGGAGAGGTTAGAGCTAATGTAAAAACTGAAATCCCATTCTTATTAGTTGGGAATAAAAGCGATTTAGTTGATCAAAGGACAGTGTCTTTAAACGAAATCAACACATTTACCCGTGATTTTAATCTGTATTATATGGAGACTTCTGCAAAAACAGGAGAGGGTGTTGGTGATTGTTTCTATATTCTTGCTTGCCTTATGATAGGATCCGGAGTTCCAGATAAACTCATCTCAAATAATGTAGTATTTAGTCCTGGATTTATACCTATTACAGGTTCTGAAGCCACTTTACCTACCTCAGTTCAAGCACAGCCTGATTTTGAATTTTCTGCACCTCCAGTTCCAGAACCTATGACGAATTTGACAGAAGAGACCACTTTTTCATTTGAACCAGAACCAGAATTTGAATATGAGGCGCCACCCGTTCCAGAACCCGCACCTCTAAAATCTCCAGCTCCTAGTCCTTCTTTTGAGACAGAATTTGAGCCAGAAATTCCAATTCCTGAATCAAAGATAGGAATTCAAGATAATCTTTCAACAGATTTTGATTTTAAAACTCCTGAAGAAATATTAGCTGAAGAAAAGTTGGATGAAGTTGAAAGTCCAATTTCTATGCAAAGATCCCCTATAACCCCTAGTGAAGAAATTTACAAACCTAAATCTGTTCCCTTCGCTTCAAAAATTCCTACTCCAGCACCACCACCAGAGGGATTTCAACCTGCACAAACAATTGTAGAAAAATCTGATATACCACCTACTCCTTTTCTTACGTCACAAGGAGAACGTCAAGCAAAATCTGATTCTTTGATGGATTATATGCCTGAACCAGTTTATTCAAAAAAAGACCTGAAGAAAATTGAAAAACAGAAAAAGAAGGAAGAAAAAGAAAAGAAAATTCAAGAAGAAAAAGAAAAACAACAACAATTAATAGAAGAGATGAAAAAAGCAAAGAAGGAGAAGAAAGAGAAGCCTAAAAAAGAGAAGAAAGCGAAGGAAGAATTTGCAGTTGCTCGTCCAGTTTCAGCGGCTACTTCAGCAAGCACACCAACTAGTACTCCATCTCTTTTTCAAACCTTAACACAGAAAGATGATGAATTTGCTCAAGCCCAATCATCTCATTTCATTCCGTTCAGCGAAAAAAAAGAATCACAGGTTCAAGAAACTAGTAAATTAAGGATAATTCCAAATGCAGCAGATATAGGAAGTAAACCAAGTGGTTTCACACCAATCCAGCCAAAAACGCAAAGTAAAGCTGCTAGACCAGGAAGTAAGGAGCTTATAATTTGTAAAAATTGTGGTGCTATACTTTCTTCTGACTATGCTTTTTGTAACAAGTGTGGTACAAGTTTATAATCACTTGTAGTATATTTTTTTATTAATGCTTAAAATAGGAATTCAAATCAAGGATTTAATACATTCTTTATTGTTAAAACTAATTTTTTGGTTTAATCATAAATCTTTTCCGCAAATTGGGCAAGTACTCCACATTTTCTTTATCTTTGAATTGCAATAAGAGCAAACTTTTAAATCAGGATCAATTTTGGTTTGAGGTTTACCGAAAATTGTCAAATTTTCTGCAGGTTGCGGAGGAACTCTAGTATACGTATTTGATTTGATTGATCCTTGAATAGTACTTTTGGGTGGGGCAATCACATTTCTGGTTAAACCTGTTTCTGTTTTTTGAGACGCAATTGTATCTTTAGAGTATTGTTGAGGTTGGATCGGAGAGTCCTTAATTTGTTTTGTAAATGCTTTTTTTTCACTTTCAGTAGGTTTTTCTTCAGGTTCCCCAAGAGAGACCCCAACTTTATAATAATAATATTTATTATCATTATTTTCAATAATTTTTTCTCCATTTTCTAAATAAACTTCAATGTAATAAATGATAACAGAACCAGCAGGTATTTCATCAATTTCAGCTATATAATAATCCATCTTAGAGTCCATAGGCATTTGATACCATGACTTTCCTTGATCAGCACTAAAAATTAAAATTACATTAAATATGGCTCTATTAAAATCTTCTTCAGTAATCTTCACTACAATCTTTATTGTTTTCTTTTGATCCTCTGGAGCAATTGAAAATGCTTTTGCTTCCATTTCATCCCAAGCTGCTCCACATTTTGGGCAATTAGTAAACCAATTAGGATATTCAAAACCACATTTAGAACAATTTTTAGTAAAATATCGAGTTGTTTTTATGCCTAATGGCTTTTTTTGTTTCACCATATCACTAAGTCAAACTTTATGAAATTAAACTCCCAAATAAATTTTTACTCAATATTAAATAGTTCAAAATACTAAATATATTTTTTTGTTGGTAATGTGATTTAGAGCAGTAGATTAGAAATAATACTGATTTAGATTAGATCATTGAAAAATTTAAAAATTGAAATAAAAAGAGCTAAAAAAATGGTATATTTAAGAATAATGATTTACAGCTAGAAAAACCCTCTTAATTTTACTTAATTCATTTTTAAATTTTTCACAATATCTTCTAGATCGTTAAGGAAATTTTTTAAATGTATTTTATGAACATGAGGCATTAATACAACTCTTATTAAATTAAATTCTTCGAACTTTCCTGTCATCCAGTGTCTTTTTCGAAGTTCATCGTCGATTTTACATATGGACTTTCCGTTTTCAGTGGTAATACCTACAATATTCATGATAGGTACTGCTGCTAATTTGAGTCCTTTAATCTCACAAATTCTTTTTTTCAAATAATTGGTATTATCCATGCATTTTTTAACAATATTTTTAAACCCGTTTATACCTAAAGATTTCAAAATTGCCCAAAATGCAATAATTGTTCCACCTGGCCTTGTTCCAACAATATGAAGATGTTTAATATTTCCACCAGCTAAATACGGGATTTCAAATCCGATTTTTTTTAAGATAGATTTATCCCGTAAAAAAATTCCTCCTGTAGGAATAACTCCCATTCCCATCTTATGTGGATCAGCAGTGATAGAATCAACAGATTTTACTGAAAAATCCCAGGCAGGGCTAGGTAGGTCTAATTTTTTTAAAAAAGGTAATATAAATCCTCCAAAAGCTGCATCCACATGAAAAAAGATATCCTTTCCATCTGTTAATTTGCCTATTTCTTCAATTGGGTCAACTAAACCTAAAGATGTGGTTCCAGCAACCCCTACTACCCCACATGTGTTTTGGGTTATTAATGATTCAAAATGATTCATATCAAGAGAAAAATCATCGTTTAGATCTGCTTTTAGAAGTTTAATATCAAGCAAATCGGCTGCTTTATCAAATGATATGTGAGCAGACTTAGGTAAGACAACCTCAGGCTTAGTTATATCAGGTCTTAATTTCTTAGCAATCCTTAACGCAATTAGATTTGCTTCCGAACCACCTGAAGCAAAAGTACCGATTATGTTTTTTTCTCCAAAAAGTTCACCTATCTCTGAAATTAATTCTTGCTCTAAAGCTGAAGTCCCTAAAAATAATCCAGGATCACCTAAGTTTTTAGATAAATATTTGCTATATATTTGTTTTCCGAATTCAAGGGGTTCTGTACACATTGATCCTAAAATTGAACCAGTTTCGTAAAGAAAATCACTATTCAATTTTTCTTCAAGTATCTTCAATATTTCGTGTTTCTCTAAGCCTTCTTCCAACATTTTTAAGGTAAAAAAGTATTAATCTTAGGTAATTATTCCTAGTATTCCACAAAATAGAAAAATTCTATCAATTAAAATTTTTCAAAATATTTCTAAATTCGTAATATAAAAATTCAGAATAAATATTACTTAGATCATAATTAATGAAATCTTCTTGAATCCCTCTCAGAATATTTGTCGATTATTTTCTCTAATTCCTCATTTAAATCAATCTCATAAAAATTAGCTACACAGATTATTGAGAAAAGAAGATCTGCAAGTTCTTCTCCTAAATTAGATTTAACTCTATTATTAACCTTTTTTGGCTTAAAACCTTCAAGAGAGTTAACCTCTCTTGCCAATTCCCCTAATTCCTCCATAATGGCAGAAATCATAGACAATGGGGGCCAATAACCTCCATGATCATTAATCCAATTATT
>JBHLOJ010000008.1:18408-35175 GCA_048940605.1 Promethearchaeota archaeon | reverse complement strand
TCCCCTAATTCCTCCATAATGGCAGAAATCATAGACAATGGGGGCCAATAACCTCCATGATCATTAATCCAATTATTTACAACATGTTGGAGTTCCTTAAGTGAATTTTCCTTCTTCATGGATGATGTAATGTTCTAAAACATTTAAAGATAAAAGTATTAGAACCTAATTATAATTTGTAAAAACATTCGTGAAAAACCATTTCATTAGACATTGAATTCTATAATAACAAATAAATTCTAATATATTATTTATATAATTAAAATTGATCTGGAAAAATTAGGAGGGGGATGAAATTTGAAAATTGAAAAAAATGTGTTAATAACATTTTTGATTATCCTTGGAGTATCAATCTCACTATCGTTTGTTGGCTCTTATTTCATATATGATGCTTTAACTACAAAAGAAAGTAAAATGTGGACAACAGAATTCAATATTGAGAATTGTACATTTTCTACTACAGGTAATAATACTTATTTTATCCTGGAAATTGGATATAATTTGATCCTAGAAGGTGTTGATGAGGGGAATAATGTTAAACTCAATATTACAGTCTTAAATCAAACAGAGACGGTCGGAACTATTGAAACTAGAGTAGTACAAGAGAATGAAAGTGTAAATGGTGAAGTAGTTGAAATATCGCGCAATTTCTTTGCCTTTTGTGAGGAAACTAAATCTATTTTTTACTTTGGAGAAGAGGTTGATATATATGAGGATGGGATGATTGTTAGCAATGAAGGAGAATGGAGAGCAGATGAAGGAGACAATAAACCAGGAATCATAATGCCTGGGCTTACATTAATAGGTGCTAGATATTATCAAGAGATTGCCCCTAGTGTAGCTATGGATAGAGCAGAAATAATAGATAATAATGCTACTATTACAGTTCCTCTTGATACTTATGAAAAATGTTTGATCATAAGAGAATCAACACCTTTAGAACATGGTGCAACAGAATACAAATACCATGCTCCTGGCATCGGATTAATCATAGATGAGATGTTGAAGTTAACTCAGTGTGGCTTTATCTAATAAAAGTTTCACGAAGAAAATAGCAAAAATAAATTTTTTTTTTAAATACGTTTTCTTAGAAATAAAATATAATGAAAATTTAATGAAAAAAGTATTCTCTTTTACGAGCCTGCCATTCAGCTACTTTACCAGGATTATATCTATTTACTTCGCTATAATATCCTGTGACTCGGGAATACACTTTTACATCTTTAGATTGACATATTGGGCAGCTAAATTGAGCACCTCTAATCATTTTTCTACATAAAGGACAATAAATGAAATCAATTGTATATGCAAAATACGCAGTATTTGTATTTATGCATATATTTTTGGTTAATTCCCATAGAGCATTAATATCTGGCTTTTGTTCTCCTAACCAAATGTGAGTGATAACCCCTCCATTTACTATTGGATGAAATTCACCCTGCTTTTTGATTCTTTCTGATAAAGGAATATTCGCATCATATCTGAAATGATCTGAATTTGTATAATATACAGAATTACCATGTGATTGAGGATTTGCTTTCTTTGGAAAATGTTTTACATCTAATTTTGCTAAACGATTAGCTGTCGATTCGCTAGGTTGTTCCCAAAGGGAATAATATTTTTTATCTCTTTCTGTCATACTATTACATTTAGCGACCATGTAACTTAATATTTTTTTTCCTAAATCATAAGCGCTATTATTTTCATGTAATTCATATCCAGTTAGGCTTTTCACCGCTTCATTTAATCCGGTAAATCCTATAGAAAGATTCTGATCATTAATATTAAATATGGATTTACCTTTAATTTTCCCACTACATAAAGGTAAATGACCTGTTTTCAACCGTTTTGCCATTAAATTCCACTTTTTCCTTAGAATTCTAGCCGAAAGTTCCATTTTTTCATCTAATGTTGTAAAGTATTCATCTTCATTTTTAGATAGATAAGCATACCGAGGTAAATTCAAACTTACGCTTTGTAATGAACCAATTGTAACATAATTTTCCCAAATATTTGCATTTTTTCTTTTTTCAGGATCGAGGATACACTGCTCTATGATTTGATTTCCACTTAAAAACTTTCTACAACATTGGCTATGAATTTCATCAGGCATCCAATCTGGGCACATATTAAGGAAATATGGCGTTCCCATTGTTGCGACTTCTTCCATAACTTTTAAATAAGATGGCTCAAATTCATTTAACCATTCTTTCTTAATCTTAATCTCATGTTTTGGGAAAGCAAAGAGTTTTCCATTATGGTCACCTTCGATATATACATCAGTTAAAGCATCAAAGAGTTTTAGACATTCTTCTTTATAATCACCGTAACTTCCTTTTATTTTTCCATGAGGTCCAACTGCTGGTATATTCAACAAACCGTCTGGTACTGTTGGGGTACAAGAAATTGAAGTAAATGGAACTTGTCCTCCTCTTGCAGCAAAAATTTGATTAGTTTCAAAAATTAAGCATTGCATGGATTGTTCTATTTCTTTGTCAGAAATCCCACGAGCATAGGGAGCTAAAAAGGTGGTTATATAATCATATCCCTGACCACCACTAAATTCACCTTGAATAATCCCTAACCATTTTGCCAGGTGCGTAACTGCAACTCGCAAACTACCTGCTGGACCAGACTTATTACAATGAGCCCAACTCTCAACTGGTGGTAAACCATTTTCAAGAATCATCCGCGGATCCCATTCTTGACAGAATGGTCGCAAATCGAAATACCGAAGCATATGAATATGGAGATCCCCAAATAAGTGAGCATGAGCTTCTTCTGAATCTAAAATTCTTAATAATGCGTATTCATCAGAAATTCTATTTGCCGCCCAATGATGAATACTTTCAGGATTCATATCTTGATTTGCATTTTCATCTACCCCATATTCTAAAATAGCTTCATAATCCATCAATGGCATCCCAATTCTCGTGTATATTTTACGTTCTTCTTCAAAATGCTGTTCTGATAGAATTGAGCAAACAATTTCTCTAATGTGAGGACCTGACAGAAATTTTATCCCAGAAGAAATTATTCTTCTAACAACAAGTTCAGTAATCCTATCAGCAGATCTTTGATCTAAACCAGTTTCCTTGATAAGACTATATTCAATTTTAAGTGGATCAAAAGCTACAACATCTCCTTCAGTTCTAAACACTTGAGGTAATAATTTTCTTAAATAATTCCGTTTTATTTTTTCACTTTTTTTCTCTCTTATAGTATTAGGATTTGATAACAATACCACTTTTAACATCTCTTTTTCTAATTTTAAATTTTCTTTAACAATAAAGAACTATATTTTACGATTCTTAAATGTACAAAATTTTGTCGGAGGCGTGATCTGAGTTAGGAGACTTATTAATTTTTTATTAACGTTAATATTTTACCTCTTTTGATATAAAAATTTATTCATTTCTCCAATTTAAAGTTACTTTATTAACAGTTTATTTGCAATTTCTGTTACAGTTTGTTTAAATCAGAAAAAAATACATAATTATTTGGAGTCTAATTGATTTGTAATTTATTATATCGCAATTTTCTAATATTTCAAAATTTTGTCGAAGAGATTACAGTTTTTATTGTATTTAAAATAAAATATTTTTATAAAAATCGATATCGTGTATATTTAAATAAAAAAATTTATCAAATTGGGTTAATAAGAAGAAGGCATAATGATGAAAAATATTGTGAGCAAAGAAAGTGCTAAAAAAATAACTGTCTTTAAAGGAGTTCATCGAAAAACATTAATATATGACAAGAATCTTATGATATGTCATTTTACTCTTGAAAAGAATGCCGAAATTCCTGTTCACTCTCACAAAGAACACCAAATTGGATACGTAATAAATGGGAAATTAAAATTCCTCACTGAAACCGGTGAGTACGTAGCAAAAGAAGGTGATAGCTACATTTTTGATTCAAATCAAAAACATGGTGCTGTAGTTTTAGAAAACTCCGAGGTAATTGATGTTTTCCATCCTGCTAGAGAAGATTATAAGTGATTTATTTTTAGTATACATTAAATTCAGGAAATAACGTGGAGAAAAAAAGGAAATTTTTACCATTGATATGCTGCAACAGCAAATATTGCAAACATACATAACATAAATTCTCCTATTAACCAATCAAAAAGATATTCTCTCTTTTTATTCCTTTCATTTTTAATTTTTGATGCTACTCCAAAACTAACTGCTGAGTTCGTTCCTATAAAGATAATAAAGCTGAAAGTTATTGCATTTAAATTCAATTCTAATATTTCAAGAATTGGGTCAAGGAGTATCCAACCTCCCATAAAACCTCCGAGGGCAATTAAGAACATCCAGCCAGAAAATTGAACAATTTTTTCTAGTTTTATGTCTAATTCCGAAAGAATTTTTTGACGTTCAACTTGTTTTTTTCTAACTTTTGACATTACTTATCAAATAATCTTCTTTTTGAATATTAAAAATTCTATAATTCTTAATTTTTATGATTTCTAAATATTAAAAAATGCTTTCATTAAGGTCTATTTTTTAAGAATAATATTGCTTTTGCAATATCACCATCACATTCTCTTAATACTGTCTCTGCTTCTTCTTTATCAACGTTTGCTTGAGATGCAACTAACATAATATCATTTTCAGTTATAGAAGGTTTAACTTCAGTCTCTTCTATTGGTTCCACATCATCAATTATAGAATGTGATTGAATTGTTAGATCGTCAGAAGAAAGCTCTTCTGCTTGTCCTATTATTTGATAGATCTCTTGGCCTGCTTGTTTCATAAGAACAACTTCAGGTTGTTCTAATACTAAAGTTTTTTCTGATCCTTCGATTATGACTCTAGTTGCTTCAATTTGATCCATTTCAATACCTTGTTGTTGCATTCTTCTTCGCATCTGTCTTGATCCAAATTGAGTACCTTCTCTCTTTGGAGTAATTTGAGGTCGTTTAGGTTTACTTTTTATTTTATCTTGCATTTCTTTTGGTAATTTTACCAAATTCTTCACTTTTAAATGTAATTTCTATATAATTATATAATAATCTGCAATTTATATCTTTGATTTATAAACTCCTTTTCGAACACTTACAGCAACACCACTCGAGAAAGATTTAACATATGATACAGGTAGTTTTAATCTCCCAATCGCTAATAATTCATCGTTTTGATTCACAACAATTACTTCATCTAAAGGTCTTAAATTTTCATCAATTTCCACCACATGTTTACAGAAAACATTCCTACCCTTCTTTATAAACTCAGAAATCTCATTTAAGATGATGACCCTTAATTTTGGAGCTGATGTATTATTGATTATCATATTAGCTGAATATAAACTCAATGTGAAGAAACCATTATTAGGTCGTAAGGTAAGCATTAAATTTTTTTTATGAAAAATATATCGAATTTTACCTGTAGTGCGAGATTTTTCAAGAGAAATATAATTTAATTCCTTAAATAGAATATTTGTTATTTCTTGACCAAATTGGTAATCTGAAATCGCTTTAACTTGTCTAATACCTAATAAATGTTCAATTTCCATTTGAATATAATAAAATAAGTTAATATTAAAATAAAAAACAAAAAAATTCTATTCTAAACTCATTATGAGTATAGTCTAGATTCAACACATTTATCTCTTATTTTATTCATTACTTTATCGACAGCATCAATAAAATCTTTATTGACAATTATTTCTGCATCCTTTCTAATAGCAAACATACCTGCCTCTGTAGAGATTGCTTTTATATCTGCTCCAGTTGCTCCTTCTGTTAAATTTACTAATCTATTAAAATCTACTTTATCTTCTATATTTAATCTTCTAGTGTGAATCTTAAAAATTGCCTTTCTCGCTTCCTCATCTGGAATAGGAAACTCGATCATACGATCAAATCTCCCGGGTCTTAATAAGGCGGGATCTAAGATATCAACTCGATTTGTAGCACCAACTATTTTTACATCCCCACGTTGTTCAAAGCCATCTAATTCACTTAATAACTGCATTAAAGTTCTCTGAACCTCTCTATCACCAGATGTAGCTACTTTCAATCTCTGAGAACCGATTGCATCTAATTCATCTATAAACAATATCGTAGGAGCTTTTTCTTTGGCTAAATTAAAAATTTCTCTCACTAAACGAGCACCTTCCCCAATAAATTTTTGAACTAATTCAGATCCAATAATTCTGATAAATGTTGCTTCCGTTTCATGGGCAACTGCTTTTGCTAATAATGTTTTTCCTGTACCGGGAGGACCGAATAATAATACACCTTTAGGTGGCTCAATCCCTATTTTTTCAAATAGTTCTGGCTTCTTCAATGGTAATTCGACAGTTTCTCTAACTTCTAGTAGTTGATCCTCCAAGCCCCCAACGTCAGCATATGATATATCTGGAATTGTATCAATTACTTCCATACCTTTTACAAATGGATCAAGTTTAGTAGGTAAAACCTCCATAATTGCGAAAGTTCTCTGATTTAAAGCAACTCTCATTCCAGGTGCTAAATTTTCATTTTTCACTTTTCTACTAGCATTGACAACAAAACTTGGACCTGTTGAACTCTTTACTATTGCCCTTCCTTTATCATCCAAGAAATCTATTATAGTTGCAGAAACCAATGGTGGTTCTCTTAACCTATCAATTTCATTTCTTAAACTGTGTAGTTCTTGTTCTAATCTTAATCTCTCTGCATCCAAGAGTTGCTTTTCTGTCTCTAAGTTTCTTAACCTTTTCTCTAGATGTCTAGTATAAGTTATCAAATACTCCCCATCTTTAGTTTCTTCTCTTTTTCTCTTATCCTTAGTCGTAGTCAAAAAAATTATACTCCTTCTTTTCTCAATTTTCTTTTAATCTCAAGAAAGTGCTTTAATTTAATAATAAACTTTTATTCATTTAAATTTAAGGTTATTTCTTGACTATTACTTTAAAATCTCAATTTTTAAAAAATTTATAGATTATAAAATATAATGGAATAATAACCACAAATTATAAGAGTTTTCAATTACCTTCTATATTTAAAAGAGGATTCTATCAATTAGTAATACTTGAGATGAGTTTATGCCTAAACCTAGATACAGCGAGATCGATAAGGAATGCCCTGTATGCGGAGGTATTATTTGGGGAAGGGGACAAAGAGTTTTATTAGAGGGTGCTAAAATTACAGTTTGTGATAATTGTGCACAACATGGTACTAAAATCTATAAACCTATTAATAATATTCAAAAGAAAAATATAGGGCAAATCAGGTCTAAAACTGCTCCAAAAAAACAAAGTTTTAAACCTAACGGAATTGAAGAATTAGAGATCGTTATAGATTACGCAAAAAGGATTAGAAATGTTAGAAATAATCTTAGGCTCAATCAAGATCAATTTGCTCAGAAATTGAACGAAAAACCATCGTTGCTTAGAAGAATTGAAGCAGGAAAAGTGGAACCAACTATTAAGTTAGCAAAGAAAATCCAAGAAATGTATAAAATCAAACTATTAAAAAAATTAGATGAGACTGAATTTAGAGTTCAAGAAACTAAATTCATGAAAAAATCAACAGGGAGTTCCTTAGGAGATATTGCATTCATTAAGAAAAAGAGTAAGGATTCAGATTCCTAATATTTATGTTTATTATAGTTCTTTCTAATTTACTTTTTTAATTTGTATTAACGTTGAATAATAAGCTCCTGAAAGACCCGATTCTTCAGGAATATCAGGAGTAAATAGATTAACATTTGTACTTGTATAATAAGGTGATGATGCTCCGGAATAGATTAGAGCAGTCCCAGATTTTAAAGATGGAAGTTCTGCTAGAATATACTTAGCACTTCCATATTCATTATAAACTATTACTTCTTTATCTATATCCAAATCTGAACCCAATATATCATCTGGACTTAAAAAAATTCTCCCAAAATCTTCATAATATTTAGAATTCAGCAATCCCAACTGAGAATGTAAAAAATAAGGATGAGAAGGGGAAATTAATATAAATTCGTTTTTCTTACGTCTAAACTTCTGTCTTAATTCATTTTCTCCAAAGTTAAGGATAATTTCTTGAACTTGGATTTTGTGATTTAGAGTAGGAAACTTAAGGTTTTCATAGGGGATCGTTGTTTGATCAAATAATAAGTGATAACCTTTTGAAATAATATTTTTATATATCTTTTTAGGTAGCATATTTATAGCTTTATTAAATATTTCTTCTCCAGATTCTTTAAAAATTGGTGATTCTGTATAACCAACTTTTAA
Organism: Promethearchaeota archaeon; assembly: GCA_048940605.1. Lineage (GTDB taxonomy): Archaea > Asgardarchaeota > Lokiarchaeia > Sigyniarchaeales > SOKP01 > Loki-b32. The sequence continues at coordinate 26,955 of JBHLOJ010000008.1, read as the reverse complement.
AGCTAATTGCTGAAAAAACTCATAATTCGACATACATTCAGCATATGGACATGGACCCCCAAAATTTATAGATAAACTAGGGAAATAATATGGAGTAATTATGTCGGATGTTTCCAAATCAAACTTCGCTGGTAAAACAATATCCGCATAATTAGTGGTTTCATTTAAGAACAAATCTAAAACAACAATGAATAAATCCTTATTTAAAAGTGCTTCTCTTAATAAATTTTGATTAGGTAATGAACTTACTGGATTAAAATTATATACAAATAATAATTTAAAATCTCCGGTAGATAGAGCTTTACCAAGGGAAATTAAAGGAATTTCCACCGTATTCAAGTTCATTGTAGATTGGCTAATATAATTCAAAATTGGTCCAATTATAGGTTTTACATAATCACTTTGAGAATATAATAAACCTGTTCCTTTTTTACCGATATTTCCAAGTAAAATTTGGACTAGAGCGATGGATTGAACAATTCTACCTCCATAAAAGTCTTTCTGAACTCCATAACCAATCATGAATAAGGTATGGTGTTTGTGTTTTATCAATAAATTAACTAACTCATGAAATGATTCAAATTTGATACCTATTTGAGATAATAGTTCACATTCATCAAATTCTTCAACTTTTGAAAGAATAGAAGAATAGGAATCAACATTTTCTCTAAGAAATTCAACATCAATAACATTTTGTTTATTCAATTCTTTAATTAACAACATAGTCATTAAATGTTCAGTACCAGGATTAATTTGTATAAAAAAGTTAGACTTTTTAGCAACTTGAGTATTTCGAGAATCTATTACAATTAACTCAGTTTCATTTTTAATTGCTTGCTTAACCAAAAAATAGGCATGAATATTACTTTTTGAAAGATTACTCCCCCAAATCACAATTAAATGGGTCGCTGGATTAATTATTTGAAAGGGATTTGATATTGAATAAGTTCCAAATATTTTTTTTAAACTTTCACACCCACCTTCATTACATAGACCAGCACTGGTAACCGTACATCCAAGTTTTGTAAAAAATCTGAGAGGAGAATACATGGATATCAATCCAGAATTTCCTGCATAATATGCCCCTATTATAGATTTTTCTTGCCCTATTTCTTTAATTTCTATAACTTTTTGAGCTATAATTTCCAATGCTCGTTGAGAAGAAATTACTTCGAAATTATTTTCAGGTTTTTTACTTATCCTGGTTAACGGCTTTTTTAAACGCATTGGGTGATATATTAAATCTTGTCGATTATTATATTTTGGACAAAAAAATCCATTTGTAAAAGGATGATTTTTTAAAGGTTTTGCATAAAGGAATTTATGTTCTATGGTATTATCATTCCAAATCCCTTCAAATACGCAAGAACCATAACAATCTTTTGTACATGTTCCAAATCTAACAATCTCTTCCATAAATAGTTATATACTTATAGTTATTTTAAAGTTATTGACAAAGAAAAAGGATATTAATTTTAACTAAGAGAACTTTAATCGATTGAGATTTTTAAGTTCTGGCTTAAAGCAATCTTATTTTTTAATAATTCTATTATTTTCCGGTTATCTTGGGCTTCTAATGGACTTCCACAATCAGGACATCTAAAGTTGAGTTCAAATGCTTCATCAAAATTATATTTAATATTGATATTTTGACAGTTTTTACAAATGAAAAAATAATTCTGTTCCTCAAATTCTAATCGCTGTCTTAATTTAGTTTCTATCAACTTTTTTTTCTCAATAAGGATTTCCTCTAACAAATCAAATTCATGCCACCAATAGTAGATAAACCAGCCTGTAGATTTATCTCGAATACGTCTGAATTGCGCTAATTTTTCTGAATATAATTTATATAGTGTTTTACGAACCGTATTCAACTTTAAAACTTCGCTATCATCTGGCTCAAAGTCAATTTCCGTACCTTTAATCTGTGATTTTATATTTTCCGTAATATCCTCATCTGTTATATCTTGAGATTCAGAATTAAGTAGCTCCATTCCTACATATACACCAATATCTCTAGCAATAATATATAGAAAAGATTTCAAATAAGGATTTAATTCTTTAATGCAATTCTACCTCGGTTACGATTACTATTAGGATTGATAATTATTTATTTTTCATGAAAATTAAATTTTTTTAAAAAAATTATAAATTAACAACTAAACAACAATATTATATTGTTTTTCAATAATCTCTTGATCAATATCTAAGGTTCGAACTAGTTTACCTTTCCTTATAGCTAGTATTCTCTTTATACCCCAATTATCAACGTCTTCAGGTAGGATGATATCTGTTATCTTGTAATTATTTGTTATAGTAATGGTTTTCCATTTTTCAGGAAGATCTTTTTTGAAATCTGGTAAGATTAAATCTAATATGGTTCTCAAATTATGGTTAGTATTACTTATAATACCTGTACAAAACTGTATTCTCTTACTTATATCGTCTTCCTCCACTTTCTTTTTAGAAGGTTGTGGGATGCTATTTTTAGTTGTTACCTTGCATGTAGGGCTGACATTAAAAGAAATCAAGTAATAACTCGTCTTTCTAAAAGCTTCAATACTTTCTAACAGAGTTTTTTTATCAGTTGTGCTCAAAATTTTAGTTTTATAATTTTTGGTTTGGCCTGTTGATTTTATAAGAATCCAGTCAAATCCTAAGTTTGTAATTAAATCACTTATATCATTTCCAGATATTAAAATACCTTTTATTTGAACTTCCTCTTCAGGAAGAGTATTAGCTACTACCTCGAGAATTAAATCTTCATATTCATGAGTACCTTTAAGCGTTATACGAGTGTTAGTTTTTGTTATCTTCAAAGCTGGACCGATAAATTCTCCTTTTGAATATCTATAAAAATGACGATGGACATCTACATGGTGTTTTGCAGGGTCCTCTAACTTAGAAGATTCAATAATTTTTTTAAGAAAATGCATCTTAATTTTTAAAAATCTTTCTTCAATATTAATATAAGTTTTGTTTATTATATATCAAAAAATCAGAATTTTAAATTTTATTCATCAATAAGATTAAAAAAAAATAATTCATAACTTAAAACTATCAGATATAAAAAATAGGTTATATTCGAATGGTTGCCATACCCTCATCAACTTTATGGGCCTTAGCATGGCTTTTTCTTTTCATAGGTTTAATTGCTCTAACAATTTTAGTAATTTATACAAGATATGGTAGAGAAAAATCAGTTCGTTTATCAGTAATAAGCATATTTATTGCATCAGTATTTCTAGGTTTTTCTATTCACTTTTTTTTGTTAAGTTGGGGCATCTGAGAAAATCCTTAATTTCTTAATGAAAATCTCTTATTTTTTTCATTTATAATTTAATAACTTAATCTTTAAAAAGAAAAGATGTACTATCATTATTATCAAATCTTTTAAAAATATTTTCTTAGGTAATTAAAATGATTTTTCAAGATGACGCAGAACCTGTTCTTTTTATAATATGGTTAATACTTGCAACGATTATTGTATTCTTAATAATCTATATAGTTGTTCTTCTTTTAGAGTCGAAAACTAAAGCAAAAGATAAGGTTATTTTGATTTTTATCTTAGCTTTTATAATTGTATTGCTTCTACCAGTAGTTTTAAATGCTATAAATGAGGTATTAACAGCTCTTGGGGATGCTTTAGCTGATATTAGAAATGCTATTGAGGAAAATGCAGGGCAAAACTTTTTAATCAGATTAACACCTATATTTGGATTCCTGATTCTGTTAGTACTTGTAAAGTTCTTAATCGATATACCATGGGATAACGCAGTATGGATTTCATTGTTGACACTTTTCATTTTATACGTTCTATATTGTATAATTCCTGAATTGTACACGTTCCTAGGAACTGGCTTTTAAATAGCACAGAAAATCTAATAGATCAAATTACAATTTTTTTCCTTTATTCCTTTTAAAATTAGATACTTTCGTAATAAATAACTTATATCTTTCTGATATCACTGCTAAAATAATAAAAAAGAATAAAAAAAATTAATAAGTATGTGGAATCTATATTTTTTCTTTCAACTTGAGTCTTGGAGCTAAACCTAAACTCATCATCTCTTGTAATAACAACTTGAAAGCATAGGAACAAACTACTTTCGATATTACTGTGCCTTCTCCACACACAGGGCAATATCTTTTGTCTCGATTCCGATCATAAACGGCTAGGAGTCCACATTTTTCACAAACTAAAATAACAGTTCTGTCAGACTCATCTAAAAGCCTCTCCTTCAATAAAAGCGCAGATCCATGACCTACAAGACAATCGCGTTCCATCTCACCAAATCGTAACCCGCCTTCTCTTGCTCTGCCTTCTGTTGGTTGTCTTGTTAATATCTGAACAGGACCACGTGCTCTAGCATGAAGTTTGTCAGCCACTAAGTGATATAACTTTTGATAATAAATCGGTGCGCAGTAAATACCGGCTTCATATTTTTCTCCGGTTATTCCATTATACATAATTTCTCTACCATTAAATTCAAAACCGGAATCCACCAATTGTTCTTGAAGTTTAGTTATATCTGTCCATTCAAAGGCAGTAGCATCACCTAATTTCCCGTTAGCACACGCAATTTTACCACTTATTCCCTCAAATAATTGTCCAAGAGTCATTCTTGAAGGCATAGCATGAGGATTAACAATAATATCAGGGATTACACCAGATGATGTGAATGGCATATCGGATTGCTCAACTATTAGTCCAAGAACTCCTTTTTGACCGTGACGTGAAGAAAATTTATCTCCCAATTCTGGAATTCTTAAATCTCTCACTTTTATTTTCACTAGTTTGTTTCCATCGACAGTTTCTGAAATAATTACAGTATCGACTATTCCTTGTTCATTATGCCTCATGTTTTTAGAAGTTTCACGCCGGTTAGGTTGCATTAACTCAAATTCTTCATAAGATTTAATAAATCTCGGTGGAGAAGTTCTTCCAATTAGAACATCCCCTCCATTAACTTGAGTTTCTGGTTCTATTATACCATCTTCTTCTGAAAGAAGTCTATAAGATTCAGCAGATTTAAAACCTCTCACACCTCTTTCTGGAATTTCAAACTTATCAACTTCTCCTCCTGGATACTTTCTTTCTTCAGCATCATAAGTCCTAAAGAAATGACTACGCGCAAGACCTCTCTCAATAGATGCTTTATTAATTATTATGGCATCTTCTATGTTAAATCCTTCAAAACTCATCATTCCAATGACAAAATTTTGTCCCGCAGGGCGTTTATTAATGCCAATAATCTCCATTGGGCTTGTTTTTACTAAAGGTTGTTGAGGATAATGTAATGTATGTCCTCTCGTATCAAGTCTGAGATGCATATTCGCCGCAAATAAACCTAATGCTTGTTTTACCATACCAGCTTCATAAGTATTTCTTGGCGATTGATTATGCTCTGGAAATGGAATAATTGAAGCACAGATTCCCAGAATTGCTGCAGGAGAAATTTCTAAATGAGTATGTTCACTCGTTATGTCATCTTCAAACATAGCTATATATGCGTTTTCTTCTTCCTCAGCATCTAAATACTCAATTACACCCTTTTGGACTAAATCTGACCATATATATTTATTTTGTATCAACTTCTCGATATCTTCCTTAAGAATCAATGGCTTTTTATTTTTTAATACAAAAAGTGGTCTTGTTGCTCTTCCAGCATCGCAATTAATTTGAATTTCCTTGGAATCATGGTAATACCCGATGTTTACATGCTGTCCTATTTCTCCTTTCCTTCGCTTTTCTCTAAGTTGTCTAATAAAAGGATTATATTGCTGATGGATGCCAACTAATTTTCCATTAAGAAATACTTTTACTTTATCTCCTTTTACATTTTTCACTTCATTTATTGGGATTACTCCTAAGTCAAATAAAATATTTTCAATTATTCTCTCATCGGTTCCTACAGAAATAATGGAAGCTAATCCAAGATTTTTTACCAAACCACAATTAGGCCCTTCAGGGGTTTCTGCTGGACAAATTTTTCCCCATTGAGTTGGATGCAAATCTCTAGCCTCAAAATGAGGTTGACTTCTACTTAATGGAGAAATAACTCTTCTTAAATGACTTAATGTGCCAACATGATTATTTCTATTTAATAATTGACTTACTCCTGCCTTTCCTCCAACCCAATTTCCCGTTGCTAACGCATGTCTAATTCTTTCTGTTATCACATCAGCTCTAACTGCAGTTTTTATATTCGGAGCTCTTCCTCGAACAGCAGTTCTTTCCAGTTGATACTTAATATCCTTTACTAGATTTAAAAAAGCGACTCTAAATAGACCAGTAAATAATTCTCCTGCTAATTTTAACCTTTTATTTGCATAATGATCTTTATCATCTGGTTCTCTTAATCCTAGAGCAAGTTCCATTACTTTTTGTGCCATTTGGCCTAAATAATATGCTTTTTTGATTCTATCCTCTTCAGCATTTCCAATGTGAGGTAATAAGTATCTGTCTAAAACTTGAAGTGCTCGTCTAATACGATAATCCTTGGTTTGTCCGATAGCTACTCTTTTTCCAATATAATCAAGAGCGTTTTGTTGAGATTTCTCTGGATCCTTCAATACTTGAATCTCTGAAGCTACATCTATTACAGGGATCAATTCTTTTTGGATTTCATCATTTTCAGATATGGCTTCAAAAATCTCTCTGTCTGAATGGAGACCAAGAGATCTCATAAGAATTGCTAATGGGATCTTACCAGGTACAGAGGGAAATGAGACTCGTAAATTGCCATCTTTTTTCCTTTCAATTGTAACAGGTGCACGGAATCCACTTCTCGTTGAAAATACCTTTGCTTGATGGGTGGCGCTGGAACTTCTACTAGCTTCTTCTGCAAGTATTCTATTAGGTGCTAAATCCTCCTGTGTCACTAAAACTCTCTCCGTTCCATTAATGATGAAATAACCGCCGGGGTCTAATGGATCCTCTCCCCGGTTGATTAATTCCTGCTCCGATAAGCTTTCTAATGGACAACGACAACTTTTTAGCATAATAGGGATCTTACCAATATATATATCTAAAGTCTCCTCCGCCTCCTCTCGCTGTGTCCTTTCATCAATTGTTATGGGAGTCATCTCTAAAGTGATATCTGCAGCATAGCTTAATTCTCTTATTCTTGCTTCAATGGGAGTAATTTCCATAGTTGCCCCATCGGCTTCTCTAACCTTTGGCATTCCAACTTTAATTTTGCCAAATTTAATTTTGAAACCAGGAATATCAGGTATAACTTCTCCAGATTCATCTACTATGGATTGCATTTCATATTCAATAAATCCATTGTAAGAATCTAAATGCTGGCGAACAAGTCCCTTTTCATCAAAAAGACTCTTTAACACAATCCATTTATCTTCATTGGATAATTTTTCAATACTCAATATTAATCATTCCTTACAAATTTAATTCAAAATTTAATAAAAAATTCAATTTATCCTTTTTCCTTCTTTACATAGCGATAGTAATCTATTTTTTTTACTGTTGTGTGTGAGTCTCGGATTATTCTTATGATATCTCCCTCTTTTGCTCCAATAGCAATTGCGACGGGATCTTTTTCAAATATCTGAGGTAAATCGGTTACATCTATTTTATATTTTTCTAAGAGTTCAAGAGATTCTTCTTTAGTTAAAAGAACATGTCGAGGAACAAACTTATGTAATAAGACATCTATTCTTTTTTTCTTAGTCAAGGAAAAATCCTCTTATATGACAATTAATATTTAAAAGAAATCATACTTTTCTAAAAAATTTTACCAAAATTCTTGATTTTTTAATTAATTATGTAAGGTGAAGACCTTTTAATTCACTTGAAAAAATCTAAAAACCCAATAACCACTTCTTTTACAAATTACTTCTATTTTATTATTTGGATAATTTTTTCTAATATAATTTAGTATATGAGGTGCTCCCATTTTTTTTTTAATAACAAATTGAAAAGAACCTTTTGATTTCAAATAGTTCGGAATGTCTTCAATCAACTTCAAAAAATCCTTTCTCCCTTGTCGCATTGGAGGATTCATGTAAATTCCATCAAATTTTATATTTTTTTTTTTGATAGGTTCAAAATAATTACCTTGTAATGTTCGAATCCTTTTTTTTTCTATATTTAGATTTATTTTAATGTTTTCCTTAGCACACCATATCGCATGTTTATTAATATCAATTAAATATACAAGGCTTTGTGGTGCTTCATAACCTAACACAATGCCAATAGGCCCATATCCACACCCTAAATCAAGTAAAACACTAGGTATCTCAGGAATCACTATATTTTCAATCAAAATTTTTGTCCCTAAATCTATTTTACGAAAAGAAAATACACCTGTACTAGTTTTGAAAATATAAAGATGCTTTCTCAGGCTTTCAGAAATTGTATGGATCTTTACCTTTACATCGGGAAATTCACTATAATAATGTTGCTTATTATTTTCCATGGCTAAAAACAATCTAAAATTAATAAAACTATTTTTTTTCATTCCAACGAGGGTAGATTCCCCTCTCCATAAAAACTTTATTTGTTTTTACTAATATTCCTGATTT
>JBHLOJ010000008.1:0-18308 GCA_048940605.1 Promethearchaeota archaeon | reverse complement strand
TATTTTTTTTCATTCCAACGAGGGTAGATTCCCCTCTCCATAAAAACTTTATTTGTTTTTACTAATATTCCTGATTTAGCTTTATACATTTGCATAGCATTCTTTAATGAAGTACCAAATCCAATTAACTCTTTTTTCAAGGTCATTATACCAACTAATTGATTAGGCTTTATTCGAGCATCAATATAACATATACCAGCTGAAGCTAAATCTGCACCGTGACATATTGCATCAACAGCTGTATCTCGAATATATAATTTCGGTAAATGAGAAACCATTTTCTCCATTGGAAATATAAATTTTTTTAAATAATGATCATCGTTCTCCAATTGGTATATGGTATAGGCATCTTTTAAATTTTGGAGAGTAATTAAATTATCATTTTCTGTAAAATTTCCAACTCTAGTTCTTCTTAATTCTAGCATATGGGCACCTGAGCAAAGAGCTTCTCCAATATCAAAACAAAATTTTCGTATATAAGTTCCTGCTTCACACCCTATTTTAAATAAAACATGATTATTCTTCACTTCAATAACTTGACTATAATATATTTCTCTAACTCTAAGGTTTCTAGCTACTGATGATACTAGTGGAGGTCTTTGATAAATCTTACCAGTGAATAATTTGAATATCTTTTCAATCCTCATTAATTTTTCAGGAGAATGCAGATAAAGTACACCCACATATTCTTTACCAGCATTTAATAATGAAGATAATGCTCGTGTAGCTCTTCCAAGGGCACAAGGTAATACCCCAGTAACTTTTGGATCTAATGTTCCTCCATGACCTGCATTTGAGATCCCTAATACTTTCCGAACCCATGATACCACCTCATGACTAGTTGGACCACTTGGTTTATCTAAATTTATTACTCCATATTGTAAAAGCTTTGTTAAACTTCTAGATTCTGGCTCAGATCCAAAATTTGGATTGGTAATATCTTGTGATTTAACTAATAATTGTTCAGGTTCATCAGAAGGTAATTTGAATTCTGAGAATGCCATAATTAAGAATAGTAAGGGGTCTCTTTATGTAATTATAAAAATAGAAATTTCATAAATATTTCTTAAAAAATGTCTTGACTAAATATAGTTTTTTACGGGCTATAGGGGAATTGAACCCCTGACCTTCCTTTTTATGAGAGGATCTCTCATAAAGTTCAGGTTAAAAGCCTGTTGCGCTACCTGCCTGCGCCAATAGCCCTTCTTAAATATATAACCTTACAAATAGGTAAAGATAGTATATGCAATAAATCAATGATAGTATAAAAATTTTATTTTATAGAGTGTCTCTTCTTTCAATTTTGAAGAATTTATAAAAATCCATTCACATTTTAAGCTGATTTATTGAAATGCTCAAAACCATAACTTTTTAATTCACTTCTTTTATTTTCTTCTAAGATATATATATATTCACCAGATATTACCTTGCCAATTCTGAAAAGTTTTCCACCTCTTGTTTGCATTTCTTTTTTAGCCTTGGAGAAATTTCTTTCAGTGATCGTAAATAAATGAATAAATTCCTCACCCCCATTAAATACCAGATCTTCTAATGGAAGATTAAACTCTTGAGAATATTTTAAAGCTTCTTGGTCAATTAAATTATCATTAAAAGTAATCTCAAAGCCTAAATTTGGATTTGATAGTATTAAATCGCGTAAAGACTTTGATAACCCATCCGATGAATCTATACTTGAAGTTGCGAGCTTTTTTTCCGATAATATTAACGCTTCACGTCCGGAGGAATCAGGTTCTAAGACGCTCATTATTGATCTTTTATAATCTGGAAAACTTTCGAGATCCCCATTTTTATTTAAGAGAATATCAAATCCTACTCCAGTCAATCCAAATTTATTATTAACAACCAAAATATCATCGATTTTCATTCCATTTCGAAAAATTATATCTGAAGGATTTTTAAAACCAAATACAGTAGGATTTATTATTAATTCTTTTGTTTCATTGATATCTCCCCCAATATATCCAAGATTAAATTTCATAGAGCAATCTATTATTCCATTTATAATATCAATGAATTCTTCTTTTTTTAATTCTTTTGGTAAGCCTAATGACATAATTATTCCCCGAGGTTCAACACCCTTAACTATTAAATCACTAATATTCATTATAACCGATTTTTTTCCAGTTTGATAATAATTCATTAGAGGTGGAACATCAGTTGTGAAAACTAGCATATCTGAATTCAAAACCAGTTTATCATGTAAATTTCTGCTCTTAGGATTGAAAAAAAAAGAATCGTCTCTTAATAAAACTTTACCAGTTTTCTTTAATATCAAATCTTCAATAAGTTTTATTAATTTATTTTCACCAAGATTTCCTATCTGAAGATTTTTATTCATTAAATAAAATTTAAAATTTTTTAACTATTATAATTTTTGAATAAATTCATATTTTTAATATATTTTTGCCTCTGTGGCTTAGTGGTATAGCATCAGATTCGTATTCAAAAGTAGAAGAAATATCTGAAGGTCGGGGGTTCAATTCCCCCCAGAGGCTCTAATTATACTTCTTCAGTGAAAACAAATTGTTTTATTATTTGTAAAGCAAGCATTTTAAATGCATCATTAATGTTTTCCCCCGTTTTGGCTGAAGTTTCGATATAAGAAAGATTTAACTTTTCTGCCATTTCCTCTCCTACTTCCGTTGAAACGACCCTATCTTCTGTCAAGTCTATTTTATTTCCAACTAAAATCAAGGAGACGTTCGGTGAAACCTCTTTTATATCATTAAACCAATTTTCTAAATTATCAAGAGTATCTTTACGGGTTACATCATAAACTAAAATTCCTGCTTCAGCATTAGATAAATAAGATTGTCTTACACGTCTAAATTGGGCTTGTCCTGCTAAATCCCAAAGAACAAAGCGGACTTTTGAATCTAAACCTTTGAAATCGCATTCCTTTTTCATTATTGATGTACCAATTGTGGATTTATAATCAGTCTGAAATGAGTCTTCTACAAAACGGTGCACCATACTGGTTTTTCCTACTCCTCCCTCACCTCCTAAAATTAGTTTATATGCATATTCCCCTGATTTTATTTTAATTTTTTGAAGTTTATCCACTTTTCTTTCAATATTTTGAACATTTTGGTCTGCAACGAGTTTAGGAATTACAGGGCTTACTGTTCTTCCATCAAAAATTCGGGCGATCTTCTCTGCAGCTAAATAAGCGTATGGAAAAACTGGATCAACCATAGCAATCGATTCTAATACAGTGACAAAAATAGCTTCTGGTCCTGCTTCGCAAAAAATAATACGGTGTTCTTCTGTATCAAAAGTACCAGTTCCAAAAGCACCTGAACTAAATTCTTCAGTGATTCTAGTGAGAACAGGTTCTACTAACGCACTAACGCCTCCAATTATATCTTCTTCTACTTCTGTTTCTGATTCTCCTTTTAATGCAGCCATTACTAAACCTTCTCTGTTTACAATAATAGCAGCAATCAAATTTTTACCAACTTCCTGCCTATACCATTTTAGCATTGCTTCTAGTTTATCGCGATCAACCGACATAAAATTAGTAACCTCGATAATGTATTTATAAATGTATTAAAAATTAACTAGAATTTAATATTAAATATAATAGGTTTATCTTAAAAATTTATAGAAAAAGATAATCCTTCACTTTATTAATATTAAGAACTTTTGTTTAAAAAATTGAATTGAATACCAAGTTAAATTGGAACTCAGCATCTAAAATAATATTTTACAACAATGAAGGAAAAAGGTTTTAAAAATTGTATACATTATCTAAATTCAATATCGTCTACACTATTTATTCTTTCGAAAATAAGTTAATAATTCTTTATAACGCAGGAGTTGCCAAGCCTGGTCTAAGCTTAGCTCATAAATTGAGTAGGCGATTAACGGCGCTAGACTGAGGCTCTAGTGACATAGGTCTTCGTGGGTTCGAATCCCACCTCCTGCAAATTTAAAACCCAAAAATTCTATATTCTTGGAAGCCTATCTAATCAAATAGTATCGTAATGTTATATAAGACTTAAAAAACGTTGAGAAATTTGTACTTTTCTTTAAAAACTATCGATTTGGGAATACAATAAGCTAGAAAAAGTCTCCTAATTTATATTGTTTAATCTTAGGATTGTTAGTTAAACTCTCTACGTATTCTTCAATTAATTCCATTCTCTGAATAGTATAATCATCTAGATTATAATTTTTACATAATTGTAAAGCTCTTGGAATATACTTTTCAATCCCCCCACGATTTACAGTTAATATTATTTTATTTCCGCATTTAGGACATTTCCCTGCGTTTGAAAGTGGTGGTCTTCGATATTTTGAATTGCATTTAACACACCTAAATTTCTGAACACTAAATTTTCTAAGATTTCCTAAGATATCTGGATTGAAATGAGTTGCTAAAATTTTCTCTGCAACTTTTTTTACATTTACAGCTCTAATAATTTTGCCCAAATGTAATTGTGCATCTATTTTATCATCCATAGATTCATATAATTTATATGCAGTAGTTTTAGGTCCTTCATTAATATCATTAGTTGGAATATTAAAACCAATATCCTTATATTGTTTCACGGTACCTAAACGACTACTAACAAGATTCATCATTTTTTCTATTTTTGAAGGAGACGTATACTTAAGTGTAGCTTTATAAAATTCTAAGGGATAACGAAAGGAAGTATCAACATTATGAGCTTCTGTCTCAATTTCATTGGGATCTAATAATGTTCCAATAACTAATGTAGCGTCCATCCTCCCTCCTATTTTACTTGGTAAGTAGTAACGTGAAAAATTCAAAAGAGGATCCATTAAAAGCATAATACCATCTTCATCCCCATCACAATTTCGTCTTTTTGCATTATGCCAGAATGGATGCGCATAGATAGATCTAGCTGGAGTAAAACCAATTATCCTTCCAATTATTCCTGCGCTAGTATGTGGTGCCAATCCAACTACAAGATGACCTATTAAATCGGTTTTATACTCAACGTTATAAAAACGATTCATTTTATAAAAATATTCTAACTCATCATCTAAGAAATTAGCGACTTTAATAAAATATTGACCACAATCATTTGAAAGGACAACATCTTGAACTTTTAGTTCAATAATTTGATCTTCTGTTTGTAAAGGCTCACCTTTATAATCATATTCATATCCCAAATCTTTAAGGACTTCAATATTTACACCAATTTCCTCTGGCTTAAAATGAGTTAATGGAATATCAGTAGCATCATATCTTATTTCAGCAGTCTTATATACTAAAACATTGTTCTTAGCTCTTAATATTCCTTTTTCTAAAGGTTCTGGAATTTTAAACTGATTAGTTAACCCATAAATACCCTTTAAATTTTTTGGGAGAGAAATTTGCAAAGATCTTAAAATTGAATTAACATGATTTTTAAAGTTAAAAATCGCATCATTAGATGCCTTTAATCTTCCATTACATTGAGGACATCTTTCTTCATTTTTTGGTTCACTAGGTGGATATAATTTTTTACATTTTTCACAAATTGAGTTTAATTCTGTGTGTGTAGAACATTTTGGACAAATATTGAATATGCTAATTGTACCACATTTTGGGCATTTTTTTCTGCATACATCTATCTTCACTTTTTGAAGTTCAAGTGCTTTTTCTACTGATCTTGAGCTTCCAACTTTATCGCTTAAAGGGAATAGAGCATGAACTCCTTTCATGCTTTTTCTCTCAGATTTTTCTGGCCTTCCCATTCGAGATCCAATGAAATAAGGTGCCTTATTATTAATTTTTATTGAAGAAATTTTATAAAAATATGAAAAAACATTATCATCCTTTTCGAATTTTATTTGTTTTTTATCCTCAAGCTTAAATATTTCTGAATAGATGAGATTCATTGCTTTGCTGAACTTAATTTTGTTTTCTTTGACATTGTGAATAATAAAGGCTTTTTCTAGTATTTTTTTTATATTTTCATTATTATCTACAACAATTTTTTTTTCCAAACTTGAAAATCCTCTGATAAAGAATTTTCTTAAAGTATTAAGTTCTTCAATTGAGATATTCCCCCAAAAATCAGTAAAAGAGGGATGTAAGGGGATATTGAACTCCTTAGATATTTTTATTGCTTCTTCTGCTGTAGGTTTAAGAATAAAAGGATTTTGTATCAATTCTAGTAATCTAGGATTAATATTTTTTTGATTTTTAACGCTTTTTTCCAAATCTAATGCCCACCATTCTTCAACATAGCCAGAAGGGATTAATTTATGATTATTCTCAGCAAATTCCCCAAATCCAAAAAGAATATCTCCTAAAAATAAAATAGATTCAATATTTGGAAATATTTGTTTAGCCATCTTATATGAAGAAACTTTAATAACATTTCCATTTTTTAATTTTACAATAGGAGATTCAATGGTACTAACAGGACAAATACTTGTACTCTTTCCAGGTCTTTCAATTCTAAGTTGAGTACCAATAGCTACAAAATCATCTAAAATCCCCATAGTTGCGGGGTGCATACCTCCTGCTGCCAATCCAGTATTACGAGATCGACCATATCTTAATCTATGACCACCAATTTCCGAAGGATCACTAAATACAGGTCTACCTGCAATAATATCAGCAATGTATTTAGAATTTGGAGCTATAATTTCCGCATCTTCCTCTTTATCTGTTATGTTTTCTATTTGGCTCTTTTCAGATTCTTCTTTCTGGGTAATTTTCTTCAAGTCATCTAACCAATCCCATCCTTCTAAATTCATAGCTTTTGCAATTTTTAGAAGTTTTGGGGCCTTTAATAGAATTCCATCATTTAAAACAAGACATGCTCCACCCCTTATGTTATTGGTTTCGATTCTAGGTAAATCTCTAAAACCAGAAACTTCTTCAAATTCAGTTGCATCTCCATTAATTTCAATGGGTAAATTTTTAACAGCATATCGTATCTCGCGATTGGAAGAAGGATATTGTAAATGAACAGCTCTATCATAAAGTTTTACTTCTTCTACATATCTTCCGATTTCTGCTTCAGTGGCTTCATACTTTGGAATATTTGATTTCTTTCTAACATAATCAGCAATTAATACACATAGAGCGGCAGTGGTCCCCCCTGCAGCTCTTATTGGACCCGCAAAATATAAAGATAAATATTTCTGACCAAATTGGTCTTTCCGTATTAGAATCTTGGAAATTCCTTCAAGTGGGGCACTTACAACTCCCATCGTTTTTATTGCTAACCCTGCTCTTATAGCTCTTCCTACTCGTTCTTCTAGGGATTCAATATTTCCAACTTTTTTATCTAATATGTCAGTAACTACTCTAAAAACGATTTCGTCATCATTTAAACCATTCTTCTTTAAATTTCTTATTACTTCAGCTATACCTTCTGGTCCAATTAATTTTTCAACTCTCCCGGCTAGATCTTTTGCTTGAGGACATTCAACATACTTTTCTGGATCCAATCCTTTATTACGTGCTTTTTCAGCTATTACATAACAACGATCCACTTGATTTTGGATTGAAGCAAAGTAATCCTCAATCTCCTTATTCATTTCTACCATATTATATCATTTTTCCAATATATTTATAACTGTCGAGAGAAAATTATCGATATTATTATAGGTATTTCTTATCATAAATTAAATTCATTTATTAATCAATTATTTCATTTATAAATCTGAAGAGAATGCTAATTTATAACACCCTATTAAAATAAAAAGAAATCATGTTTTTCCTTTAATAAAAAATGATTTAATTTTGTCAAACCATTTTTAATACAATTCAATATTGGAATAGAAAACTGTGAAGACAGAAAATACTGAAGTAAAAAAAATCATTGTAAAGAAGCTAGTGAATTCGGGAATAAATATCACCCCTTCTCTTCTGGAATATATCTTAACCCTAGATAATCCACTCAATAAAATTAATCTAATAATTAAAGATTCGAGTTTTATTGCTAGTTTCAAGAGTCATTTAACTGAAAACATATTAAATAAACTATCCAATGAAGAAATAAAGAAAGTAGTGAAGAGAAAACTTGTCAAAAAAGAATTTAATTCAAATAAAGAGGATTCAAGAATAATAGAAAATTCTGAGGAGCCCCCAAAGCTTTTATCAAAACAAGTTTCACAAAAAACTATTGAATTAAATTTTTCTAACGATAGTGAAATTATTAGTGAAAAAATGAATGAATATAGCCCTAAACACCAATCCTCTCCAATATTAGAATATAACAAAAACTCTTTGAATCTGGAAGCTATTAGAAAAACAACAAAAATTATAGAAGGTTCCAAATCTACAATTATATTTAATCCTATGGCAAAAGAATACAATTCTCAATTTGAAATTTTAAAGGATCCTACTGGAAAATTGTACACCAATGGAGAATATACGGATTTTTATGATTTAACATTTGATAAATTTAATAAACTTCGAATCCTTATGAGAAAAAGAACAGAAGTTCACAATGCTGATAATATCAATAATATTTTAAGATTATCCAATAAGGTAGGAGTATCTATTATTGGTCTTGTAAATGAAATTAAAATAACTAAAAATGGATTTTACTTACTAACATTGGAAGATCTTACGGGTTTAATAAATGTAGTTATTAGAAAAGACACAGAAAATCAAGATAACGTAAAAATCGCTGAAAGAACTCTTAACGATCAAATGGTTTATATTGAAGGTACTTATAATCCAGGTGATAAAGGTAAATCAGGTATAATTTACGGAAATTATATTTCTAAAATTGATATTCCAAAAGATTATGAACCAAACAAGTCTCTAGATCCATTATCTATTGCTTTAATTTCCGATACTCATATTGGTAGTAAAGAATTTGAAGAAAAACTCTGGAAGAGATTTATAGGTTTTTTAAATGGAAAAATAGGAAATAAATCTCAGAGAGAAAGAGCTGGTAGAATAAAATATATCATAATTAATGGGGATTTAGTTGACGGGATAGGAGTTTATCCAACACAAAAAAGTGATCTTCTAATTTCTAATATTTATAATCAATTTAATAAAGCAGCAGAACTTATCTCAGGAATACCGGATTATATTAAAATCTTTTATAGTTCAGGAAACCACGAACCTGTAAGAAATGCTATTCCTAGACCTGCTGTACCCAAAAAATATTCTCAGGAACTTATAAATTTAGGGGTAACTTGCTTAGGAAATCCTTCTCTTGTAAAAACTCATAATGTTAATACACTAATTTTTCACGGGGATAGTATTCTTGATATGAATATGTTAATACCAGGAATGGAAAATAGTAAATCTGTTGAAACAATGAAAGAATTTTTAAAATGTAGACATTTAGCCCCAGTTTATGGGAAAAGGACCCAAATAGCACCTACTGATAGGGATTGGCTAGTCATTGATAAAATTCCCGATATTTTTCACACTGGACATATTCACATTAACGATATGGGTACTTATAACAATATCATTTTAGCAAATTCGGGATGTTTTCAGAGCCAAACGGATTTTATGAATTCTCTAGGAATCCATCCTACTCCTGGAATTTTATCAATAATTGATTTAGATTCTTTAAAAGGAACACAATTAGACTTAAAAACCAGTCTTAAATAATTCATTTAATAAAAGAAGAAAGATGTAATAATCTATGAATTTAGCAATTCCTCGGGGAACTAATACAGACTTATTATTATATCTCTGGAAAATAATAGATTTACCCGATATTACACTGAATCACCTTTTATATAAAATTTCATATGAATTAGCTCTAATACCCCCAGATAAAGCAATTATATTTGTAAATGATTGCCTAAATAAAAATCTACTAACCAAAGATGATAATGAGAAAATAAGATTGTCAAAAGCTCTTAATGAAAAATTAGAAACATGGCAAAAAGAAAGAAAAAAGGAGATTTTAAAAAAGAAAAATAACGTTAAAGAAGCCACCCAAATAACTAATAATTTTGAAAAAGCAGAAACAACACGTTTTAATATTTTATTAAAATCTTTTGTAGATAAGGGTACCGTAAATAGAGCAGCAAATATATCGAGTAGTGCGTTTAATATTAAAGAACTAGATACTACAAAGGGCATAGTGAAATCGACAGTTTCAGGTTCTAAGGAAGAGCCCTATCATATTGAAATTAATATTAACGAAAAAATATTAAAACACAATTGCCATGATTTTGAAACAAGAAGGAGTAAAAACAAACACTTTTGTAAGCATTTAGTTAGATTCTTCCTACTTCTTAGAGAGAAAAATGAGGACCTGGTTGAGTTTTTTCTCAAAGATTTGGCAGAAAACATAGAAAAATGGGAATTTAGTTCTTAAATCAATTTCTTAAAGATATTGTTTTTCAATTTAACTTTATCTGTTTGTAATAATATTGGTTTATGACTTAAGATACCTTTAATTTTATCGATCTCAGAAACAACTTTCTCAGTAATGTCTATTCCAATATCAAGTTTAATAATTTTTGTTCTGCCATAATGTCCCATAGATTTAACTTCAGCAGATATTATACCAGCTAAAGCTAACTCATTTATATAATCACTAATCCTCCGTTTAGTTAATTGACGGATTCCTGGAATCAATCCTCTTATTTCAGAATGAACATCATAGATATCACCAGATATGATTACATGATCAGGACTATATTTTGAGATTAAATATATTGAAGTTAAAACTAGTTGAGCTTGGAGAGGCAAACCTTTTATATATTCCATAATATAATCTTTTTCTATATCTTCTTGAGCATTTTCAACATATTTTGATGTCACGATTTTACTTTGAGCTCTTTCCGCTAATTCTCCCGCTTTTCTTAATAATTGTAATGCTTTTCTCGCATCCCCATGTTCTTTAGCTGCAAGTGCTGCGCATAAAGGAATTACATCTTCCTTTAAAGCATAGTCATAAAAAGCTATTTTTGCCCTCTCACTTAAAATATCTCTAAGCTCGCTTGCATCGTAAGAAGGAAAAACTATATGTTCTTCTCCTAAACTCGACAAAATTCTGGGATCTAAATTATTTCTAAACTTTAATTTATTAGAGATACCAATTAAGCTAGATTTACAATGATCTAAATTTTCATTTAATCTAGTTAAATCATATAAAATTTCGTTTCCGCCTTTTTTTTCGACCAGAATATCTATCTCATCTAGTACCAAAAAGCAAATTGACCCCGCTACTCTTGAGTCTAGTAAACCAAGTAATTTCTTAAATATTATATCTTTTGGAAGTCCAGTTGGTGGAATTTTCTCATCTCGTGAGATTGTGTTATATATATGAGCTAAAATACGATATGGAGTGGAAACTACATTACAATTAATGTAAATCCACCAAGGTTTAATTTCTGAGTTTTGTTGTGCTAATTTTTGGCTCACGTATCTTATTGTAGCAGTTTTACCTGTTCCAGTTTGACCATAACATAGAAAACTTGGAGGTGCATCCCCTAGTAAAGCACATGATGTTTTTTCAGCAATATCTTTTATTTGAATATCTCGATGAGGTAACATATCAGGGATATAGGATGGATCTAATGCATTGCGATTATTGAAAATTCTTGGTCCTTTCAGATAATTCTTGTAAAATTTATCGATGTTAAATTGATAATTATTTTCATCGTTTTTCAACAATTATAGCCCCAATATACTCATTTTAATAAGAGAAAATTTTTCCACTCGAAATACTGTATTAAGTAATATTTCTATTGCATTTATAAAGTTAATTATTAATCTTTAATTTATTAGAAAAATGTTAAAGCTTTAATAACTAATTTTGAATAATCTTTTCGATAAATTATATTATTATTGTCGGTATTTTAAAAGAATCTTATTTATGAAGCAATATTTATTAAGATCTAGTTAATAAAAATAGGTTTAATAAAAATTTAATTTAATCAAGAATTTGTTAATTCATTCAATTTTAAATAAATTTTTGGTAAATAGGGTACTCGAACAATTTGTCAGCAACCAAAACTTTAAACGATAGAGAGAGTAGAAATAAAAGGATTGCAATTATACTAACCCTGTTTTTCGCCAGCTTACTCCTAATAAATTTTTTAGTTATATCAGTATTTTTTACGTGGGCAGATTGGGTTAGTTTATTGATCTTTTCGCTTTTACTAATTGTTCCTGCTTATCTTTCAAATGCATCCATGGTTATCACAGGTGGAGGGCGTCCAATTGATGGTGGTAAGTTTTTCCGAGATGGAAGAAGGATATTAGGAGACCACAAAACTATAAATGGCTTAAAAGGACCTTTATATGTGGGTATCCCTATTTCATTTATGTTATTTATACTTTTTATTCTCCTATGGCAACCGATAAAAGATTTAATAATTCAAGCTTTAGGTGAAGGACAATATTTGCTTTATAATGATATTAAAATCTTTCAATATTATTTTATCGGCGGTCAATTTCCAATGAATTTTTTAGTCTTATTAATAAGAATTATACTAGCTTCCTATGGTGCTGTGATAGGTGATTTATTTGGCTCCTTCTTAAAAAGACGATTCGATATTAAAAGTGGAGCACCATTTTGGATTGTAGATCAATTAGATTTCGCGTTAATTGCAATGTTTTTTATAACAATTCCGAGTTTTATTTCCCCAACAATATTTTTCTTTCCTGATATTCATATATTCATCTTTCTAATAATAATAACACCGGCAGTAAGTATTATTGCTAATACTGTTGCCTATTTAGTAGGATTAAAGTCTGTTCCTTACTGAAACTTTTAAGTTAAAGCTTTACATTTAATTTCTAAAGGTGTTATATTATTTTCAAGAATTATAAAATTTTGGCATAATTCATTTAAGCACTTAATATACTCTCCCTGTCGCCCAATTGCGATACCCCGATCCCTGTAATTTAAAAAATATAATGATATTTCTCTTTCTCCTGATGGATCGTCATTTTCTATCTTAACATCATGAATGTATAAATCCGGAAAAAAACTAAATAGTAAGTTAATAAATACATTCTCAGCACTTATAATCAAAACCTTCTTGGGTGAAATTTCTCTTCTAATAGGACCTAAGTACATTTTAGAAGTAAAATAATTATCTTTTCTTACAAAAAAAAAAATAAATTTGTTAATTACTACAATAAATTCTGGAGTTATGCCATTTGTTTTTTTATAAAAATAATTATTTAATTTAAGTTCAAAATTAGTATATTTTCTTACAAATGATAACATTTGATAGAAATATAAATCATCAATTATCGTATAGAAACCCATATAAAAATTTCTTAAGGGAAAAATAAAAAGTCCTAAGAAATTCACTTACTTAATTAAAAATTTTTAATAATTAGTAAGTAAGTGTTTGTATTAGATTCAATACACAAAGGTGGAGCAAGATGAAAGGGGCCGGTTTTGAATTTAAGGAACATACTGCCGATGTAAGCGTCAAAAGTTGGGGCAAAAACTTAGAGGAAGCCTTTTCCCAGACAGCATTAAGTCTAATGGCAACTATTACTCCTAATTTGAGAAAAATATCTCCAATTATCATGAAAGATATTGAGATAGAATCTGAAGATAAATATGCGTTATGTATTGACTTTTTATCAGAGTTTCTTTATATATTTGATGTAGAAGCATTAGTTTTTAGTGATATTTCAGTAAAATCTATTGAAAACATTAAAGATAAATATAAATTAAAGGCTCTGGTAAAGGGGGAAAAATTCGATAAAGAAAAACATGAAATTGGTGCGGAGGTGAAGGGAATCACATACTCTTTTATTGAAATTTCAGAAAAAAAAAATAAAGTTGAAATTGATATAGTGTTTGATATCTAGTGATTAAATAAGTTTTTACCCTTTTACAACTCCCACTGGAACAAGTCTTACAATTTTTTCGACAATTCCTAAATCATGACTTACTTGAACCACTTGATCAATATCTTTGTAAGCTCCGGGGCTTTCCTCTGCTAAAACTTTCATGGAAGCACTTTTTACCAAGATTCCTTTCTTTCCCAAATCTTCTTGAATTTTAGTTCCCCAATATTTTTTAATAGCTTTTGATCTAGACATAACTCTACCAGATCCATGAGCAGTAGATCCAAACGATAGATCCATAGCTCTTGGCTTACCTACACATAAATATGAAGCAGATCCCATGGTTCCAGGAATTAAGGCAGGCTGTCCAATATCCTTATAACTTTGGGGTAAAGCTGGATGATTTGGGGGAAATGCTCTCGTTGCACCCTTGCGATGGACATTTAATTTCACTTTTTTACCATCTATTTCATGCTCTTCTACTTTTAGAATATTATGGCAAACACCATAAATCAGATGCATATCTAATGCATCAATATCTTTATTAAATGCCTTTTGAAAGGACTCTCTTAACCAATGAGTTATTAACTGACGATTAGTGAATCCAAAATTGGCAGCACATGCCATCTGTTGCAAATAGTTTTCAGCTTCAGGTGTATCTGCGGGTACAGAGGCAAGTTCTCTATCAGGTACTTTAATTTTATATTTTTTCATTGCCTGTTCGATATTTCGCAAACTATCTGTACAAACTTGATGACCTAATGCTCTACTTCCGGTATGAACCATCACAGTTATTTGATTTTTTTCAGTTATTCCTAATTTTTCTGCAGTTGCCTTATTATAAATCTGATCTACTTTTTGTATTTCAAGAAAGTGATTTCCACTTCCTAAAGAGCCAAGTTGTTTAATTGCTCTTTGTTTTGCTTTCTGAGATACTAAAGTAGCATTACCATTCTTTAAACATCCTTTTTCTTCTAAATGTTCTAAATCTTCTTCAATTGCATACCCCTTTTCTAAAGCCCAGTTCACACCATTATTCAAAACATTATCTAATTCCGTGTAATTTATATTTAATTTACCTTTTGACCCTAATCCAGAAGGGATATTATTAAAAATATTGGTTAATAAATTCGGAAGAATATTTTTAACATCGTTGAGATATAAATTTGTTCTTAATAATCGTACTCCACAATTAATATCATAACCAACACCTCCAGGAGAAATCATCCCTGTCTCAGCATCAGTTCCAGCAACTCCACCTATACAAAATCCATATCCTTGGTGGGCATCAGATAATGCAATGGCATGTTTTTGTATTCCTGGTAGACATGCTACATTCGCTATTTGATCTAATGTGCGATCTAGCTTTATCTTTTCTAATATATAGTTGTTTGCATAAATTTTAACAGGAACTCTCATCTGGAACTTCTCTATATTCCCTTGAATCCTTGCCATCAAGGTTTTAGGAGGAATCTCATAAATGTTCTCCTCAACTTTATTAACATTCATCTTAAAATTATAAGTAAATCTGTTTTCAAAAATATTATCATTTAATTATATAAAGTCTTAAATATCTAAAATTGAAATTAATTCATGTAATTAATCTACCTTATACATAAAAAATGAAATCCAATGATTAAAAATGGAATATAAATCCAAAGAATAAGGAAATTAATTATTTTATTTCTACAAACGATAGAAGTTCTAACTTGTCCAAATTATTCATAATCTTCTGAATTTCTGACTCCGGACGGCCTGATTCCTCCGCAATATCAGAAATCGTGTGAAAGCCGTCTGCTAAATGCGCAATATCAAATTCTTCTTCATCTAAAACTCCTTGCGCGATTACTTGTTTTGGTAGACGCTTATCTGTCCACTCTGGCTTCACGTTCCTTACCTGACGTAAATCTTCCTCCGATAGTATCAACCCTTTCTTGGCAATCTGTTTCTGAGACTTCAAGAAATCCTTCTTGAATATTTTCAATATTGGTATCTTGAGCTGAAGTTCAGCAACCCTGCCAGTCTCTAGTATTTCATCTATTACACTCTCAAAATCTCGAAAAATTCGAACATCTCCAGACCATCCATCAAGTTGGTCTCCAAATTTAGCTACAAATCTATCTATTATATCGGTTAATGCCTTATGTGTAATTTTTGCATCATCATTCTTATCTGCTGCTGCTGTACATAAAACACCCTCTTTAAAAACAAGCAGAAGATAGAATACTTGCATATCAATAACCTTCAATTCCCCCGATCCTTTTGAAAATTCAACTGAAAAATCTTTAAGTGCGGTAAGAAAGCCACTTACTAAATCTTGATTAAATTCTATGCTTCCATATTTCCTATGGATTAAACAGATTCCTGTGTATTGATGAATCAAGTAAAAATTATGTAACAAATATAAAACCTCGACAATAATTTACAACTTTATTCTTATTGTATATTTAATAAAAGTATGATAATTTAAATCTCTTTATGAACAACAAAAAAAAAATGTTTCTTATTTAATGAAATCATAGAGAGATTGGACTTTGAAAGAACTTATTATTTCCTGAATTGAATGCTCTTTAACTATTTCAAGACTACTCATGATTTCAATATCTATATCCCTAGTCTCATTAGGTTCCATAGAAAAGAAATTATCAGATGCTATAAAGTCAACTAAATTCGAGTCAATATTGATATATAACGCAATATTTTTAACCATCAATTTTAGCTTAAATTGAATTTCCTCTTCTCCTTTTTTCTCTTCAAAAGAACTAGAAACTTCTGGATCTCTTAATTTAAAGAATTTTGGTGCATCAAATAAACGAAATCCTCGGTGTTTTATTTCTTTTCTCCCATTATTAGAATATAATTTATAAAAGATGATATTATTCTGCATGTTGACTTCTTCATTGTTGATATTACTAACATCTTCTAATCCTAACTTTATAGAACTGCAAGGAGAGACCTTAGAATTATAATTCCCTTCCATTAGTGTATTCCCCTCTGAATTAAGAATTACCCAATCTAATTCAATATCACAAGATCTTCTTAAATCGTTTGTCACCCAGAATTCAATTTGGTCTGGATCCTCCTTGACACTAGCAAATAAAGGTTGATAAAATCGCTTTGCAAAATAGTGAAGTGCTTTCCATCTACCATAATAATCCAATGAAGACCAACTTGCAACAGGCCAGCAATCATTCAATTGCCAATAAAGAGATCCCATACAATGATAATCATTACGATTTTGTCTCCAGTATTCAACACCGTATTCCATAGCTTCTGCTTGAGTAATTTGTGACAAAATTACTTGATGTTCGAATTCTCTCGGGATCGAAAAACGTTTATCCATATATTCCATTATTTTCTGATTACCTGCTGCATTTTTCTGGTGATTTTCCATTATTTTGGAATTGAAATCATACTGATCAATGGGACAAAATTTTTCAATAGTTTTCAAAGAAGGAAAGGATTCAAAGCCGAATTCAGACATAAAACGAGTATTGAACGCTCTATAAGCAGAGAATGGCATATTTCCATGCCAAACAGCCCAGTAATGTGAATCACCTATATTGGGGTTATTTGAACTTCCACCAGTAAGTTTTTCACTTATAAAACCACTTGATGGCGAACTAGGCCAATACGGTTGAGTTGGATCTAATTTTGTAATTAATTCTGGGAGTAAATTTTCAAATATCCTCAAATAGAAATTGTTTAAGAAATTAAGTTTTTCTTTACGATCTTTTCCAATTCCGGCATTTCTTACATACCATATCCATGCAGATTCAATTTCGTTATTGCCACACCATAAAGCAAGACTAGGATGTATTCTTAATCTCTCAATGTTCTGAATCGCTTCTTTTTTTACACTTTCAATAAATTCATCATGATAGGGATATAGGGCACAGGCAAATGGGAAATCTTGCCAAACTATAATTCCCAATTCATCGCATAAATTATAAAAAGACTCATCCTCATAAATCCCCCCTCCCCAAACGCGAATCATATTCATATTAGCTTGTTTAGCATAAATTAAATTCATTGAATAAAGTCCAAGCTTCTTACCTCTTGGAATAAAACTATCTACAGGTATCCAATTTGCCCCTTTCGCAAAGATAGGAATACCATTTAGAAGAAAATAGAAAGATTCCCCCCAACTATCCCGTTTTCTAACAAGTTGAATATCTCGTAACCCTATCTTTTGTTTTACTGTTTCTAACACCTCATCTTTTATTATTGAAACCTCTAGCTGATAAAGGTTTGGGATTCCAAGATCGTGAGTCCACCATAGAAAAGGATTATCAATATTAAAGCTGAGTATTTCCTTCTTTTTACTGATAGATCTTTTCTTTACAAGAATCTCATTAATCGGTGTTCTCAACTGTGCTTTAATGATATATTCTAAAGTTGAAATACTTTCATGATTTAATGTAAATTCAATTTCTATAAACAATTTTGCTGTATTTATTTCAATCGTAGAAAATTCATTAGGATCTTTAATATTCAATGGATTTTTATTATATTCAAGATTTACATAGGGAAAAACTGAATTGATCTTAATATCATCAAATCCTATTAC
>JBHLOJ010000197.1:0-3353 GCA_048940605.1 Promethearchaeota archaeon | reverse complement strand
AATTAAAAATAAAGGAGCCCATAAAAATGAGTAAAGCATTAATTTGGCAATATGATGATTTTATTCAATCGAGAAAAGAGAAATTATCTAATATGCTAATTAGCGAGATTATTTTTTTAAAATTTAATTTAAATAAGAACCGGAATTTGGATGAAATAAATCATCTAAAATATGGATTAGATAAATTAGAATATCTCTTAAATAAATTGAAGAAATATGGTTCAGATATGCCAGAAAAAGATTTTGATCAAATATTGTTGTATATTTATCAAATTTTTAGGGATATTGCTGTAAATTTAGAATAATTATAGAATTATTTATTGGAAAGACCTGTTGCTTAATATAACCCTTACGTCATTTCACTTATTTTTTACTAAAATCAAAAGTCACTTCACACCTATCAGAATCACAGAACTTTTCACCTATCTCTCTATCTCTTGTCTCATCTAAGAATAATGGTTTTACGTTAGATATCATTTCCTCATATTCCTCTTTAGTTATTTCCTCATACGGGGCTTGCTTATAGCCGTGTTCTTTAATTGGTAAAAAACTTGCACTTTTAAGTTTATCTTCGCAAAATTGTAAAACATGTTTGATCTGGTCCGCTTCTTCCGCGTTAAAGGTTATTGTGATACTTACTTGGTTATCAGACCATACTCTTTGGTAATCGATTGCGTTAGCTGCTTGTTCCCATATTGAGACTTCATTTTTAGAGCGATCAAAATATGTTTCATGAATTGGAAATTCTGCCACCACAGTATTTGGTGAATATGAATCATCTTCAATCTTATAACCAGCATTTCTTATGTGTTCAATTAAATCTGAGTTTTTTGAAAGCCTAATTCTCCTTATGTAATATTCAGAATGAGGATAATGAATCCCAGGGGTCACACCTGGAAGTAGGCTGACAGTACCACTTGGTTTCACAGTAGTTATTTTAATACTCTTTGGAATACAAAGCCAATCGGAATATTGCTCATCTAATTCTCTCAAATAATTATATGCTTTATCAGACCATTCTAACATTTTCCTTCTCCCATGTTTAACGAAGGCTTCTATAATTCCTGTCTGAGAAATGCCCATTCTCCGATTCTTTAACATAACCGCGTTAGTTTCTTGCCAATGTGTGTTTACTAGTGTGACAGATTTAGAATACAAATAAGCATATTTTAATGTATCCTCAAATTCCTCATAACTTTCATGACGTGAGGGAAAGGTCTCTACAAGACAACATAATTCAAATGATTCTAAGCTTTGTTCCCCACATGGATTAACTCCTGCTACTTTTTTATCTTTAAAGTCAGGAGCATCACCCATTCTAGAATAGTTTCGAGCATTATCAAGCCAAAAAATTCCAGGTTCTCCATTAACAGCAATCTGATCAGCAATAAAAGAATAATCCAAGCCTTTAAAAGCAAAAACAGAATTGTTGCTTGCCCATCTATGAGAATACAAAGCTTCCTCATCTTGTTTACAAGTTACAAAATCAAAATCGGTAGGGTCTCCTAACGCAATTTCAGCACTCCTCCTTACATTACCAGCAACTACACATTTGCCAATATGATTCATAATATCTACAATGTCAACAGATGTGATTGTTTCACCTATGCGCGTCTCTAGAATTTTCTGAATGTCTTCTAACATCTCTCTTAATGGCTTTGG
Source organism: Promethearchaeota archaeon (assembly GCA_048940605.1). Taxonomy (GTDB): domain Archaea; phylum Asgardarchaeota; class Lokiarchaeia; order Sigyniarchaeales; family SOKP01; genus Loki-b32. The sequence continues at coordinate 1,691 of JBHLOJ010000197.1, read as the reverse complement.
ACCCGAAGCTATACCTCCAAATCCTCTTATCGGCTCGCCAGCGGGGCGTATCTTACTAAAATCAAATGAAGGAATCTGTTTTCCCAAAAAATACGCTTCAAGAATAAGTTTTAGAGATTCAACCCATCCTTCTCTTGAATCTTCTAGCTCAAAATTAAACGTTCCTTCCTTAGGTTTTTGGATTTTTATTTTACCTGCCCCTTTTGTGTCAAATCCAACTCCCACACCAAGCATTAAAGCATCCATAACGAATTCAAATGCTTTTGAATATTTTAAGTCAATATCCATTGTAGATGCGAATCCACAGTTATTAAGAGACATTGATCCATGACGAGCTATGAATTCTGTGCCCATCATCCATAATCCACGCCCAGGAGGAGAAAACTTAAAGTTCCAAATCTTTTCAAACATTACTTGTGCCGATTTCTGAGCCTTTTGGTCATTCCAAGGTAAGCTTAATTTCATACAATGCTCTTTTTGTATTGAATAACATCCTTCTACAACTCGTCTTATCGTCTCCCAAAATTCTTCCTTGCGATCTTCACCTTCTATTATTCTAGCATAAGTCCTTTTGTACGTAATATATCCTATTGGTCCCCAATCAGGTTGTTTACCTCGGAATTGATTAATAAAGTCATCATCAAGTCTAAATCCAATACTTTCTAAATTAATGGCTCTTGCAAACAGATTTCTATATTTATTTAATCCACGTTGGGTTAGTTCAACACAGACCAGTTCACGTATATAATTTGTGGTGATTTCATCCATTCCCAAACCTATTATTGTTCGAATTACGTCCTCAGCTACTTTTTCAGCAATGTGCATATCCAAACCAGTTTCTTTGTTTAAAATTTTTGCGATACTATTTTCATCGAACTTCTTCTTTTCTCCCCGTGAATTAATTACATACTTTGGATATAAATCTATTAACGAAAACGAATTATCGGGCATGCTATTCATCCACTATTGTTTGAAAAATTAAACTAATAATTTTATCGGCTTATTTATTAAACGTTTAATTTAATTGCCTTAACCTACCTATAAATTTATTATTTAATCTAATATAAAATTATTGATGGGTTATTATTAAGCTATTGATTAACCTCTCTACTTTTTGTTTATTAACAATTATGTAAATCTATGGAATATACACAAATTTGTACATATATCTTTTATGATTTTATTTTAAAACTTCAGTATTCTTTTTTGTCGCTGAAATGTGCTATCTTTTAGTAAACCCAAATAAGTTGTTACATTTAAACAAAAAATGATAATAGAATTATTAAATTGTAAATTATAAATTTCATGATCAATCGAGTAATATTTTAAGTAAAAGATACTTAGTTAAATCTTCCAATTATCTTTTGATTAAATATTAAACCTTTTAAACATCTCACGTTTTTTGAGCATGTAGTTTATTTGTTCTTTTAATGGGATTAAGTTAGCAAGTTCTACTATTTTTATATCTGAATCTCTTAATTTTAACCATTTATTTCTTTGTTTAAACAAATTTTTCTGCTCTATCGATATTCTCTCAACTAGTTGATTCATACTATATTTTTCGGCTATTTCTTGAGCTTCGGTTAATGTTTTTTGTGCCTTTTTCAAATCTAAAGTTATTAAGTCAAATTTTATATCTATTAAGTATGATTCGACTAATAACCAATATAATTTTTGATTCTTAGCAATAT
>JBHLOJ010000007.1:0-55723 GCA_048940605.1 Promethearchaeota archaeon | reverse complement strand
TGATCTGTAAATATACACTCTTTTTGAGAAACTCTTCCTTTTCTATCTTTTGATAAACTCCGTTTAATTGAATATTTTTTTCCATCAATAGAAAATGTTAAATTAACTGAAGCAGAATTTTTTCCTCTCCTTAAAAGTGAATCACCACTTAAATCCCCATGAATTAATGTCCCAAATAATGCAAATTCTATTGATTTTAAAACTGACGACTTACCACTTCCTACATCTCCAAAAAATAAAATTGTAGATGAAGGAAATTCTATTTCTTCGCTTCTAATACTACGAATGTTTGTTATTTTGATAGATTCTAGAATCATTGTTTAAGCTCCTTAGATTTCTGAACTTCAAATATATTTAGAAAAGATTGTTTTAGAGATTCATTATAATCCATTACTTTTGTGCCACTATGTCTTTCTGTTCCAAATGTATTTAAAAGCTGATAAATTTTTTTTTCTAATTTAACGGTTGTAAAATTATTAATTCCAACTTTACCTGCGTGTTCCTTTATTAAAGCTGCTTCAATTTCTTCATTAGATTTTCCTGTAGAAATACTTATAGCTTGGTATTCCTCTGTTGTAAGAGCATTTTTATTAATTAAAACTTCATATGCACCTTTCTCCTTAAAATTTTGAATAATCTCATTTATTTTTATATCATATGTTTTGCCTGAAGATAAAGGTCCAAATAATCTGATTGTAACGATTTTATCTTGATATTCTCTATTAAATGATTTTTCTTCCAGTTCACTCAAAACTGTGGATACAATTTTATTGGTACAATCCAAGGATATATTTACTATATCGATTACTTTGATTGGAATGAATTTAACGTTTAAATCTAGATTCTCTCCTTTAATTTCACCGGATACAAAACAAAAACCACCTTGTTTATTTCTTTCAAGCTCTCTGAAATCTGTCGGAAAAACATAACCAGGATAAATTATGTTATTTCTCTCATTAATCTTTAAAGTAATACTTTCCTCGTTCAATTTTTCTGGGACTGTTTTATGAAGGTGGCCCCCAGCATAATAGTCAAAATTTTGAGGTAATAAAGATTTAGGTGCAGATTCCATATCTTTGAATTCTTTAGGTTTTAATTCACTTAACATAGTATGGAAAATAAAAATTTTTGGACCTTTCTCGGTTTCAAGAAATTCTCTATCTAATTCTCGATATTCCTCAATCTCTAAACTACGTTTTCTAGCTCTCATACCTGCTATTTTAATTTTTGTTTTTGGATCTACAAGAAAATTTAGTTTTATTTTATTATCTTCCGTTAATTCTGGAACCCAAGCATCTATATATAATCCCGCCGTAATTAATGGTCGAACCATTGATTTGTTAGAAGGGGAAAAGTCATGCGAGCCCATTATCCCATATACAGGGATATCCACATCCTTTAATTTTTTCATTGCTTTTGTAGCTAAATCTATTACTTCTACCTTCGGATTACTTACATCATATAAATCCCCACTTATGATAACAAAATCTACCTTCTCTTTAATAATGAAATTGACTACTTTCTCAAAGGCCCTATATCCTAATTCATTAATTCGTTCATTTCGCCATGCTCCCAGATGAACATCAGAAATATGTGCAAATTTAATTTTCATATTGAAACCTTATTAAAATTTTTAATTTATTCCAGGAAATGCTTTTCTTATCTTTCTATCCGATTTAGAATCATCAGTTTTACCTATTAATAAATCATCAAATAATGGAATCTTAATTGGTATTGCAAATTTAGTAAAATTTGATGTAACAATAGCTTCACCAATATCTAAACTGGCGATTGACTGACTGTCATCAGAGAGATCTTGAGCTGAACTTTCTATTAAAGTTCGTCTTTCAGGACCCATTTCATTACCCAATATTATTTTTGTATTCATATTTGCCAATATTTCTCTTGGGATTAAACTTGGTAATTGGGTTAATGCGATTAAACCAATTTTAAATTTCCTCCCTTCTCTTGCTATTTTTCCAAATACATTTTCCCCTGCTTCTAATACTTTTTGTCCAATTACTCTTGGAGCTTCTTCTAGAACTATTGTAATTACCGGTTTATCTTCTAATTTATCTTCATATTTTAAATTCTTATATTTTTTAAATAATCCATCAACAATAATAGTTGCCATAAAGATCTCTTCAGAACTGCTAAACAAAGAAGTATCTATGATTACAGTTTTTCCTTCTACTAAGAAATTTATAATTGAATCAATCGTACTCTCATGAGTATTAAGAGTATATGTACCTCTTTCTTTAATTATTTTTCCCACATCATCAGTTTCAACATCTAATAAAAGTGTTAATTTTCTTCTTATTACTGAAATTGTAACATCTTGAATACCGTCGGGTAAATCTATTCTTTCATCAAATATTCTTTCAATCCAATTTTTTCTATATTTTTTATAGTAGGTATACAATGCATCTATTTGAGGCGGACTAAAACTCAGAGTTCCTACTACATGTGAAGGATATAAACTCTTAACATTAAATCTAAGATCTAATTTTCCAGGAATATTTCTTATTGTAAAATATTTTAAGTACTCCAAACTCTTTGGATGATCTTTTAGACCTTTCTGACTAAGAGTTCCATAGTATTCGTTATGTGGATCAAACACAAGTTTACCGCATTCATCGTTTTCCATTAAGTTATATAAGATCGTTTTAACCAAATTTGATTTTCCTCTACCTGTTGTTGCTGGAATGAGGACATGATGACTTAATATTTTGTCTGCTTCAAGTTTCACTTCAGTGTTTAAGACCTTAGAACCAGAACGGATCTTCCCTAGAGGTATGGGATTCTCAATTTGTTCTTCTTTGAAAAATTCCAGATGACTATCATCTATGGCAAAAGTATCTAGAAAAAATTTAGGTAACCGTTTAGGGAGGAATAATTCATTTTCCTTAACATTTATTAATGGTCTTGCTAAAGCTAAAACGTAATTTCTTAATTCGGGTTCATAAACTTTTAAATCAGATCTATCTCTTTCCAGTCCATAACCTGCCATTAATTCAAGTACATTGTCAGGAATCTGACTACCATAAAAAAGATCTTTGATTTGATAAATACTATACTCTTTTCTACTTTTACCAGCAATAAAAAGCTGTCCTAACTCAAACTCTTGATCGGATTTCTGTCTTAAGATTAATTTCACTAAAGAAGTACCAGTAACAAAACTTCCTATTTTTTTTCCTAAATCTACCATCTTTTATACCATCACCATCAAGTTATCTTCTTATTATATTTAATAAATCATGTGCGTTCACTGAACGTAGACGTGGTAAGATATATTCATTATAATCATCTTGATTAAATTCTGCTATAAGTTGGATTTTTTGAGGTTCAAGTTCCTTAAAACTTACAGCAGCAAGCTGATCTGCTTTAATGAGCCCATAAGGGTATCCTGGATAAGAAAGATCATTAGAATTATTAGCAAGATTTGATATTATTAGTTCACGTTGATCTTCTGACATTTTTTCTGCTTGGTCTAATAAAATATCAAACCGAAATGAATAATATGAATTTTTATGTAGTTTTACAAAATATAAATCAGCTTGTTCCTGAGCTTTTGTTATCCTATACACAGGATGGTAATACCAGGCACTTTCTGGAAATTTTTTATTACCCATATAATGAACTAAAGAATTTAATGAATTTCCCGTTTGAGTGAATAAACGACAAGTTTTTGAAAGTCCAGTGACTATCACTCCTTTCTTTCTTGCTGTTTTGTATACACTTTCAGCGATTTCATTCTCCCCAGTATATCCAGATTGAAGTGATCCATCTCTAACATAGATACTCCCCTCATCTAATTCGTTTGTAATAAATTTATTTGCATATGTCCATTCAGCAAACCTCATTGAAATTCCTCCAAAGATATCAATATTGGGTAAACGGAACCCTGCTTCTCTTATAGAAGGATCATTTATAGGAAAATTTAATTCTTTTTTTGGAAGATATTCTGAGAATTCAGTTTCTGTTGGAAAAAAATGTGTAATATAAGCTAAGGTGTTATCATTAAGAACATCTAAGATAGTTACACTATAAAACTCTACTTTCACAGGTGTATTAGTAGGTTTAGTCCATTTATTTGAGGTTAATAATACTCCCGCTACACGGTTAAAACTGACATTAAAGTCTGCGCTTCTTAGAAGTGGACCATTTCCCCCATCAACAAAACCAATATTCTTAAGATCAATGTCTTTACATTTTGGGACTTCGAATATTTTATCCTCTTGAATCTCAAACGTTTCTTCCTCTGGGTCAGAAGAATATGGTTCATCTTGTTTAGAATATCCCAATTTACGACTTTCTATAAACTCCACACATTCTTTCAGAGGATTTTTTCTTCTTTCAGCACACATGATTGTAATTTCGATGCTAGTTTTTCATAATATATCATTTTTGGTAATAAATCATTTAGACTCAACAGATTTAACAGTTTTTAAGGTAATATTTAATTTTTTATTAATAGCTTATTGAATTCTCTCTTTTTAAATAAAAACAGCAAACTAAATATGATCAAATACTTATTGACCTAAATATAGAAAAAGAGAATTGGATGTATTTTCCCATATGATTAAATATAGTTATTAATAAGAAGTCAAATTTAAGAATAGAAAAATAAAAAAAAAGTGATTAAACGGAAAGACTATAAATCTCGTGCTTTTACAGTTTTTCGGTTATTTCCTTTTGCTCGCGCTATTGCCTTATCAAGTAAGCCCATGATGATACCATTTAGAGCATCCCCATCAAGGACTCCGCTACTTGTATTACATCCCTTTCCCTTAATATATTCTCGTACCTTGGATTTTACATATAAAGGTTCAGCACCCTTTTTTGCCAACTTACTCATCCTCTTTTATGCTAATTTTAAGTATTTATTTTTAAAATTTTAATAAAATACGGTTTAAAATTGAATTAAATTATTTTTTTGTTAATTATTATTTTTTCAACTGTATTATTAAATCTTTGTAATTTTAGGACAACATTTTCAATTTCCATTTTTTCTACTGAATTTGTGGGAGAATTTAAAGATAGAAAAATATCTCTCAAAAAAAGAAATAGACTGAAATTTCCTGACATATTATCTTTATCTTATTTCAGTGTGACCAATTCTCTAAGGATTGAATTTAATTTCATGAATTTTAACTTATACGCTACAGAATTAAATTTTTATCTTATTGAGAATTGAAATGCAGTAAAATTATTTAAAAAAAAAGATAAGGATTGTTATTTTGTTTGAGCGAAGTGAAAATGTAAATCTCTTTATTTTGGTGGTGCAAGTACAATTTCAATGCTTGAAACATTGTTATTTTGTCCATTTTCTCCTTCTAATTGTTCAGTGCTAAGTTTGATGTCCTTATACTGAGTACCCTTTAAAAATCTATTTCTAAGAATTTCGCATACATCAACAGCATGAGAAATAGCTCTTCCTCGGGCTTTGACAGTACATTCTTCACCTTTGTTAAGGATCATCATAGTGGCCATCACATAATTCATAGTTGGGCGACGACCAACAAAGACAGCATTCTCTTCTTTTGTCATATTAATTTCCTCTTTTGTTTTTAATTTTTAATTGTATAACTATACTTTATATTGTTTTATTGCGTTTCCGTATTACGTATTGAAGTTTTCTCGTAATTTTAATTTTAAATTACGGTAATAACACTTTCTTGGAATTTTAGAAATTTTTTAAACTTTATTGTCTGTTTAATAAACATTCTGGATAAATTGTCGTAATTACTCATTCTAAAGACTACAGATTTTATTAATAGTAATTTAAACGCTTATTACCAGTTTAATCGCAAATATAAAAAAAAGAAAAAAAGAATTTTAGTTTGTATTTCTAGAAACCTGATAATTTTACACCAAGATAAAATATAAACCAAGATAGAAATAATATAATTATTGCAATTAAGCCCCAAATTTGAACATTAGTTAATTCTCCGAATTTTAAATCTATTTGGACTAATATTTCATTACCTTCTGGTAAAAAATATAGGATATCAACTATAATAAATAGTCCGAATACCATTAAAAGAAACGTGAGAATAACAGTAAATTTACTTGGTGGTGTCCATCCCATTACTATATCACCTTATTTATTAATTTCCGTTTGATTTTAGTTTAAATTAAAATTGGATATTTTATTGAAAAGTAAGATTATAAAAACATTTTACCTAATATTTTATAATTTTTTTTTTAAAAATTAATTTTCTTTAGAGAAATCAATATCAATTTCTCTTTTAATCTTAGTTTCATCATATATTTTCTTTTTACTTTTTATTTCTTCCTCATCTTCTTCATTTTTAACCATGTCCCAAACTAAACTAATTACAAGTAATATTGAGACTATCACTAGGAGAGGAATCAATAATCCTGAATCTGTTAATATGATTTTTACCCAACCTATATAGGGAATTCGCCCAACCACAACACCTAAGATACTAGATTCTGGAACATCTCCTACATCAGGAAAAGAATTTGCGTCTCCTTTAGTTGTAAAATACCAACCATCACTAGCAACATACCATTTATCAATAACACGATGGACAACTGGATCAGGAGGAGGATGTGTCCATATCCCATGGGCATCAAAAACTATTATATCACCTTCTTTTCCTTCAATAGTCCCATTTTTAATATTTTCACCGTCTTTCCCTCGTAAAAATAATAAATCTCCTTTATGCAATTTTGGTTCCATAGAACCCGAAACAACAACAACCATTGGAGTATCTGTATTTAATGCGACTTGCATTATGAAATAAATTAGGAAAGCCCCAGAAAACGCAACACCAAGAATAACAATGGTTACAACTATTTTTTTTTTTAAGGTAGCTTCTTTTTCATGTTTAACTGGTACTTTAATATTTTTTCTCTTCATAGTTATAATTTTGTCGTCTTAAGTAGAAAGTAATTAAAATCCTAATTAAAATTTTCTATAATCAATGAATTTGTCAACAATAAAAGTGTAAACATGTAATTATTTTAAGATTTTGTTCTTTTCCCCTTTTTTAAAACGAGAGAATATTCATTGATCTTTAATAATTAGGTTAAAATTTTGCATTAATATTTTAAACTATAAATTCTTGATTTTATACAGTATTATTACTTACTAAAAAACTACCTTAGGTTAAGATCTTTAAATGCTTGAGAAAACTCAATCATTTGATATGAATGGCCAGAATTACGATGGTATTCGACGAAAGGTAGAGCATATTTTACAAAAAGATTTAATGTATACAACTAATACAAAAAGATTAGGGGAAACTTTACTTCGCATCAGCTATTTCAAAGAAAATGTAGATGAAGAAGAGCAAAAAGACAATAGGATAACCATATTACAAGAACCAGAAAGAAGAATCTATATACAAATAAAAGGACGGTTAAGAGATGATCAAGTTGCCCAAATATGGACTAAATTAGAAAGTGATTTGAATTTAACTAGACAAATAAAAAAAAAGAAAATAGACATACCAAGAAAAGAAAAAATCATACAGGAGATTATTAAATCAATAAAGATAAAGGGATATGCTATTGATTATAATGATGCTCAAGAATTTCTCGAAAATTTTCATAAGAAATATGATAGGTTACCAAAGAGTGAGGAAATAAGTTCAATAGTTAAGGGATATGTAATAATGATTAATGAAGATTATCTCTTAGAAAAATCCGAACCATCAATACAAATTGAATCCCCATCGAAAAGTATAAACTCAATTTTAGAAGGAGAAGAGCTTAAGAATTCCTCAGGTATCTATGATAATAATGCTGTAGCTCTTGAAAATCCTGTTGGACGAAAAAAGTGTCCTAGTTGTGGAAATGAGGGATTAATTCATGAAGTAGATGATAAAAGCATTATTTTAATGGATTATCCGCGAATATACGGCAAGAAAAATATCTGTGCTGATTGTGGATATGAATGGCGGAAGTAAAAAATCCTAAACACTGCTTATAGAGGGTATTTAAATAAAGTCTTAAATACTTTATTATTCAATGTGATTATAATTAATGTAAAATTTATAATTTTGTTAGTTAAAATATGAATTGATAAACATGAAAGATTACGCTATTATTTATAATCCAGCAGCTGGGAAAACGAAAAAGATAAAAAAAGATATTGAGTATGCTGGTAAGTGTTTAAATAATTTAAATGTCTCATATAAACTTATTGAGACTGAATATGCTGGAAATGCAATAGAGCTAGCTCACCAATTAGCAAAAGATGGATTTAATGTTATTGGGGCAGGAGGAGATGGAACCTGCAATGAAGTTATGAACGGAATTGTAACTTCAAACACTGGAGCCTTATGTGGATTTATTCCAATGGGAACTGGAAATGATATTCCTGCAGCAATCGGAATTCGTCCTGATATTAAGAGAGCATGTGAGATAATTGCTGAAGGCCATAGTTCAAAAGCAGATATTGGGCTTGCGACTACTGACGCTGGTGCTCAACGCTATTTCTTAGGTATAGGCAGTCAGGGTTTTGATTCAGAAGTAACTAGAAGAGCAAATGAGGCAAAAAGAAAAAATTATAAAACACAGACATTAAAGGCTTTATTTCCCTGGAATAATAAAGAGATTAGAGCAATTATGGATAATGATACCTATGAAGGAATAGCCAATTGCTTGGCATGTGCTAATGGTCCTAGTTATGGAGGTTTTATGTACATTTGTCAAAGAGCACGAGTCGATGATGGGATTTTTCATATAAATATTGTTAATATTGGCAAATTTAAACTCCTAAAACATTTTAATAGAATGTATAAAGCTACACTTTTACCACATCCCAACATTTATGAATACACAAGTAAGAAATTAAGAGTAGAAATGTTAAATCCTGAAGATACTCCATATCATTGTCAAGTTGACGGTGAAGTATTAGGTCCTTTACCAGTAGAATATGTAAATATAGAAAGTGGTTTGGAATTTATTCGTCCGAAAGTTGATGAAGTAGCAGAAGCTTTTAAAGAGAAATATGGTAGATACTTTTGGGAATGTGAAGATGATTGAATTAATCATTTTTCTAAGATTATAAAATAATTGTAGATTCATGCCGGACTGGGATACAATCTTTTCTGAAAGGGGAAAAGTCTTTTTAGAACCACATTCAGATATGGAAAGACTTGCTGAACTATTCAAAAAGAAGGGAGTTCATCGAATTTTAGATCTTGGATGTGGAACTGGTCGCCATCTCGTATTTTTTGCTAAAAAACACTTTGATATTTATGGACTTGATAGCTCTCCCAGAGGTATTGAATTAGCAGAAGAATGGTTATCTGAAGCGGGAATACAACTAAAGATTGAATGTTGCGATATGGAAGATCGTTTCCCTTATGAGGACAATTTTTTTGATGCTGTGATTTCCATTCAAGTTATTCATCATAATTTAATGGAAGATATCATAAAAACCGTTAAAGAGATTGAAAGAATATTAAGAAAGGGAGGTTTTATTTTTATTACCTTCCCTTATTTGAAAAAGGGCTCCCAAAATGATAATTGGAATTTGGAAAAGGTTGAGGAAGGCACTTATATCCCGCAAAAAGGTAAAGAAAAAGGACTTTTACACCATTTTTTCTCCTTGGAGGAGATACAAGAAATTTTTGTATCTTTTGATATATTTGAGAATTATATAGATAGTTCTAATCATAGAGCCATTTTAGGAATAAAAAAATGAGAATAGTATAAAAATATGTAATTACAAATACATCTGAATGTTTATATTCTAACTTTTCCATATTATTATTAACGCAATTTTTAAAGAGATTCAACATATTACTATGCAGAATATAAGAGAAAAGAAGTCAGAGAGAGAGAAAGAAAAATCAACCAAAAACTGTCCACATTGTCAACAAAAATTACCTTTAAGTGCCAAGTTTTGTGCTCGTTGTGGTAATAAATTAGAAGTATCAAAACCAACTCTACCAATTTCCGATTTAATCGAAAAGAAGGAAACATTAGAACCTATTTCAACCGTTTCTGAATCAAAGATTGATGAAATAGAAACTAGGCAACCAATTTCAGTTGAAAAAGAAGTGAATGGTCAGATAAATTTAGACTGGTTGAAATATCAATATTATGATTTAGGACGATCAATGCAAGATATCGCAGATGAACTTGGTCATAGCATGATGAGAATAAGAAAATTGCTCTATAGATCTGGAATCGTCCCAGAAATAAAAGAAGTAGAATCTATGACTGAAGTTTCTCCAATTAAATCCGAAGAATTACAACCAATTCCACCAATATCAGAATTAATAGAAGGTGAAGATACTTCAAAACCTATACCTAGTGTTTCTGAATTAAAGGAGGAAGTATTTAATACTTGTCCCCACTGTAATGCAAAATTTCCTTTAGGAGCTAAATTTTGTGCCGTTTGTGGTGAAAAAATTGAAGTATTAAGACCAATTACACCGATTGCAGAACTTGAAGAAGAGTTGACAGGGGAAATAGTAGTTGAGGAAGCACAACAAATTCAATCAGTTTATATAAGAAAAGAAAAAAAACCCAAAAGAGAATTTCCTGTCTGTAAATTCTGTGGAATGAGAATACCAAAGAATAAAGATTTCTGTCTACAATGCGGAATGATAATAAAAAGTTATTAAAAATAAATTATTCCCTAATCCTATTTGTTAACTTAATCATCTTCATAGAAGGATTTGGTTTCAAAACTTTTTTTGTTAATATCGTGATAGCTACAGTGGCTGCAGTAATTAGTAGAATCATAATTAATTCCATATTGAATGTATCTATATCTATATCCCAAGGATAATTGCCTTTATATATCTCAATAGAGGAATTTAAATAATTATTATAAATAAATTGTTCTACTGTTGCACCAGCAACTGCTAAACTGCTATTTGAAATAGAGCTTACATCATCTTGAGTAGTGTGATGATATGGCCAATTTGAATTATCCCAAAAATTAATAATTAGATCTGCAGAAGGTATCCCAATATTTACAAATGCCTTGTGATCATCTATTATCTGATTTCTTTCAGGATTTCTTGGAAATTGGCTAGAATAACCAAGTGCTCTCCCAACTGCAAATAATTCATCTAACAATGAGGAAGTAGAAGATTGTTCATTGATAAAACGTAAATTTACTCCTCCTACCATATCTAACAGAATCATGCAATCAAAATGCTCTGTTTCTGTATTATAAAAATTACTAATATCTGTTACGAATCTCTGAGAACCTTCAACCCAACTCCATCCATCTATCCCATAACCACCATTATCCCTTCCTTGATCTTCAGCATCAAAGAACAAAAACCATACTTGACAAGAGAGATTTTCCTTATAATGATACAAAACCTCAGCTAATTCAATAAGAACAGCAGACCCGGATGCGCCGTCATTCGCCCCAGGTACCGGATCCGTTCTATTCAATGGATTAGGGTCTTTTGTAGCTCTGGCACGTGAATCATAATGTGCTCCCAAAATGACAATATTATTATGAATTTGATTTAATTTAAACAATACATTCTGACATTCAGTTAAATGAATTGTAAAATTATGTAAATAATAAGAAAAATTACTATCAATTTCTTTAAATTTAGATATAAAATAATTAGTACAATTAACTCTCTCTGGAGTTCCAGGGATTCTAAATCCAAAATTTAACTGGTCTTGAACATACTCATAAGTATTATCTCCATTAAATTTTAACTCTACATCAATATTTTGAACTTTTAAGTTGTTTACTGAAAAATATGGTAAATAAAATGCTAGCAATCCTAAAAGGATAAAAATCATTGGTAATACTAGTTTGAATTGATATCTTATATTAATTCACCAAGAATTAAGGATCTTTAGAATATCTTCATTTCATTTATCTAGTTTTTCATAAGTCTTAATACTATTATAAAATTTTATTTATAATTAAATGAGATGATTATTATGAGTGATGATAGATCGAACTTAGAGTTATCTACGTTACCTTTTATGGATATGAATCTCGATCTCGAAAGTAGAGTTGAAGATTTATTACAAAGATTAACTCTACAAGAAAAGTTTACTTTATCCTCTGGGATGAAAAGGTGGTATACGAAACCAATTGAACGATTAGGAATTCGATCCTTTGCGATGCACGACGGACCTCATGGGGTTCGAGTTGATAATGAAGGAAAGATAAAATGTACTTATTTTCCTTCAGCTATATGTAGATCTGCCACCTGGAATCTAGATTTGTCTGAAAAATTCGGAATTGCAATAGCTCAAGAAATACGGGATGTGGGGGCACATATGCTACTAGCACCGGGTATCAACATACATAGAACTCCAATGTGTGGTCGTACCTTTGAATATCAAACTGAGGATCCATATTTAAATAAAAAAACAGCGGTCAGTGTAGTTAAAGGCGTTCAAAGTCAGAGAATTGCTGCTTGTATAAAACATTTTATATGTAATAATCAAGAAACAAACCGATTTACTGTAAGTTCAGAGGTTAGTGAAAGAGCTTTGCAGGAGATATACTATCCTGCCTTCAAGACTGCTATTCAAGAAGCTGATGCTTGGTCTGTAATGAGCAGCTATAATAAAGTTAACGGAATTTATAGTGCAGAAAATAAACATCTTCTAAAAGAAGTGTTGATGAATGAATGGAAATTTAGGGGTTTTGTAGTTACCGACTGGGTTGCCACTAGGTGGGGCACTACCACAGAAAGTTGCATAAATGCAGGATTATCACTTGAAATGCCATCAGCTATTAAATATGATGTAAATAAGATGACACAAGCTTATGATGAAGGAAAATTTTCATTAGAAACATTCAATGAAAATATAAAACGATTACTTAGAGTAATGTTTCTTGTAGGGCTTTTTGATGATGAGAATACGTTACCAAGAGGTAGTCGTAACACTCCTGAACACCAAGACTTAGCTCGTGAAATTGCTGAAGAGGGAATGGTACTTTTAAAAAATACAGGAAATATTCTTCCGCTAGATATAGAAAAAGTGAAAAAAATTGCTGTTATAGGACCTACAGCAAAAAATAAAACACATTTAGGCGGAGGAAGTTCCACGAATTTTCCACCTTATGAGATTAAACCAATTAAAGGGATAAGAGAAAAGTGTAAAGAAAAAATAGAGATAATTGCCACACCCTCAGAAGCAGATGTAACACTATTATTTGTAGGATTAACGCATAATGAGGGAGAGGATGCTGAGCACTGGGACAAGAAATCGTTTAATCTACCTTCAACTCAAATTGAGCTTATAAACACAACCATTGAAAAAAATCCTAATACAATAGTAATTCTCACTAGTGGTAGTCCAGTGTCAATGGTAGAATGGATCAATAAAATTCCAGCTGTGTTGCAGGCTTGGTATGGTGGATTAGAAGCCGGAAATGCAATTGCAGCAATAATTTTTGGGGATATAAATCCATCGGGAAAACTTCCCATTACATTTCCTAAAAAACTTTCAGATTCACCTGCGCATGCTTCAAAGCATACATATCCAGGCGACGAGAAAGTTTTTTATGAGGAGGGCATCTTTGTAGGATATCGCCATTTTGATACAAAAGGTATTGAGCCACTCTTCCCATTTGGTCATGGATTATCTTACACAAAATTCACTTATGAAAATTTAAAGATAAGCCACGATAAGGTTTCAGATGAGGATAAATTTTATATTACTTTAGATGTTGTGAATATAGGTGATCGGTTTGGTGCAGAAGTCATTCAATTGTATATCCAAGATATTGAGTGTAGTGTAGAGAGACCACTAAAGGAACTTAAAGGATTTACAAAAGTTAAATTAAAACCTAATGAGAAAAGATCTATTAAATTTGAATTAACAAAGGAGGATCTTTCCTTTTTCGATGAAAAAACTAATAAATGGAAAGCTGAAAAAGGTAAATTCAAAATTCATATAGGGAGTTCCTCACGGGATATTAGGTTACAAGGGGAGATTGAATATTTAGGTTAGAATCCAATTTAAAATGGATAAATCACAAGAAAAAAAATGAGAATGATTTTATGCCCTTAAAAATGCATGAAAATGAGACAATGACCCCGAGAGAAAGGGTAGAAACAGCATTAGCTATTAAAGAGCCTGATCGAGTCCCATTTACCCCAGCATTTCATTGTGCTCAAGCAAGATTAACTGGAATGACAATAGAAGAGTTTTTTTTTAATATACCAAAATCTTTTGAAGCTACAAAAAAAGTATGGGAAATGTTTGGTGGTTTTGATATTTATTCCGGTTGTTCTCCTATACTTGGTTATTATGCACCAATTCCTAACTCCCATAGTCAATTCTATTTCGATTGGACACTTCCAAAAGGAAATATTCCAGAACAAATGAATGAGAGAGAAATAATGAAGCGTGAAGATTATGATCTCGTAATTGAAAAAGGATTTACTCCTTTTAAGAGAAGGCCAGAGCTTCAAAATGATTTTGGTAAAATTATAGCACAATTTTCTAAATTAGGTATAACATCTTGGCTTGAAGAAATGGATGTTATGAATCTTTCTGAAGCATTCATTGAACCTCCTGTTGATATTATATCTTTTTTGAGAAGTTTCAATAAATTCTTAATTGATATTGTTGAAATTCCTGAAAAAGTTGTAGAAACATGTGAAGCTACTGAGGAGGAACTACTAAAATCATTAGATCTTCAATTTCAAGTTTTTAGACGTAAAGATGCTACCCAAATGTGTTTATTTGGTTTTTCTAGAATTGCTACAAATTTCATATCCCCTAAAAAATTTGAATTATTTTGGCCACACATTAAAAGAATTACTGAATATATTCTTAAAAATGACTTTATTGTGCAATATCATATAGATAACGATTATACAGATGTTTTAGAATATTTTACAGAATTTCCCAAAGGCAAAATTATGTTTCATTTGGATCTGACAGATATATTCAAAGCCAAGGAGATTTTAGGGGATAGAGCATGCATAATGGGAAATGTCCCGCCACAAATAACTGGAAGAGGAAGTCCTAAAGAAGTTGAGGATTATTGTAAGAAACAAATAGAGGGATGCATGGAGGGAGGAGGCTATATGTTGGGTTCTTCGTGTGTATTACCGGATGAGATTCCAGCAGCAAATCTAAAAGCTATGAAAGACTGTGTAATGAAATATGGATTTTATAGAAAATAAAATTAGTGAACAGAAAGTACAGATTTTGATGATGAATAAAGAATTAGTTAACGCAATGGCAAAGTTAGACAGATCTAAAGTATTAGAAATTGTAGGAGAAGAAATAGACAAAGGTACAGATCCATTAAGAATAATAGAATGGCTCTCTGAAGGCGTTAAGATTGTAGGGGAATATTTTGAGAAAAAGGAGTATTTCTTAGCAGAATTAATAACAAGTGGTGATATTTTTGAAAATGCTTTTCAAGAATTAAAACCAATCTTAGAAAAAAGCAAAGTTAATCTTCAGAGTAAAGGAAAAATTGTACTTGGAACAGTTCAAGGAGATGTTCATGATATTGGTAAAAATATCGTAAAAACTATCTTAATCGCATCAGGGTTTTCTGTTGAAGATTTAGGAGTGGATGTTCAACCTGAAAAATTTGTAGAAGCAGTTAAAAATTCAGATATTAAAATTTTAGGATTATCAGCTCTTCTTACAATCGCAATTGATTCTGTAAAAGACATTACTGCGTTGCTTGAAAAAGAAAACTTAAGAAGCAAAGTCAAAATTATCATAGGAGGAAGTGCCTTCACGGAAGAAATTGCTAATAAATTAGAGGTTGATGCCTTCGGGAAAGATCCACAAGATGCTGTTAAGTTTTGCCAAAAATTCTTGAGTTGAATCTTATAAAGAAAGAAAGATCCCTTATCAAGAATGAGTGCACCAAATGAAATGATCTTCTTCAATTTTTATTTTTTGAGGAAACTTCAATTCACATTCCTTTGTTCGAGTTTCAGAGGAACATCGGGGATTGAAGGGACATCCAGATGGGGGATTTATTGGACTTGGAACTTCTCCTTTAATTACAAAACTAATGTTTTGGTTATATGGATCAATTTCGGATCTGGAAGCAAGAAGAGCTTTTGTATAAGGATGAGAAGGATTCATAAAAATTTGATCTGTATTACCCTCTTCAACAATTTTACCAAGATACATAACTTCAATCCTATCAGCAATATGGTTTACTACTGATAAATTATGAGTTATAAATAAATAACCATATCCATAAGCATTTTGTAAATCCTTAAGTAAGTTAAGAATTTGAGCTTGAACTGAAACATCAAGGGCAGATGTAGGTTCATCTAAAATAATTAGTTCGGGATTACATGCGAGTGCTCGAGCAATAATTATCCGCTGCTTTTGACCACCTGAAAATTCATGAGGATAACGATCCAGATGCTCTCGATTTAATGAAACTTCTTCTAACAATCTCAGTACATGGGTTCTTATTTCAGCCTTGTTAGTAATACCTAATAAATTTCTTAGAGGTTCTGCGATAATATCCACCACTTTCATACGAGGGTTTAATGAAGCATCAGGATCTTGAAATACAATTTGGATTTTTTGTCTTAAGTAAGAAGAATAGACCTCCGGTATAGGTTTGTCGTGAAAAAAGATCATTCCTCCATCCTTACTTACCAATCCTAAGATTGCTCTTGCAACTGTAGTTTTACCACACCCACTTTCACCCACTAATGCTAAAGTTTCACCAGTTTTTATATTAAAGGATAATCCGTCAACGGCTTTAACTGCTCCAATCTGTCTTTTGAGAATACCCCCCATAAGAGGATAATGAACTTTAAGACCTTCAATTTTTAAAAGATCCTTTCCTTTTTCTAGAATAGCCAAATCTCTGATGATTTGGTAAGAGATAGTTGTATAAGATATTCTCTTTATAGTAAATCCACTTAATATAGAAAACCCTATGCTTATAAGTAAATAAAAAATGAAGTCATTTACAAACGCATCAAGTTGAGTAAAAAAAGTATTAATTATAAATATAAATCCTGGTAGAAGAGTGATTAATGCAATTAATTTCTCATATCCAACTAATTGGATTTTATTACCATAATAACTGAAAATGATACATGTACCTAATATGGTTATGAGTGATATATAAAATGTTAAAACTGAAGCTCCCAAATCATCGAAATTTTTTAATATAGGGAAAAAGACAATTAATACACAAATTAATAAAAAACTTCCTAAAATACTTGATTGGACAGCGCTTACTATAACCAAGGAATTTTTGATTTCCTTAAAAAACACAAATTTAAAAATTGCAGTACCAACCATAATGTTAATCAAACTTATTAAAACAAAATGAAAAAAAAGATTCTCAAGTGGTAGATAATGTACTATTAATGCAAATGGTATATCAAAAATTAGCCAAATTAAATTCAACATTATAACTATAACTCTCATATCCCCCCATTTTATTTTTCTTAAATAGAATCTCGTTAATAAAATACCTATAAAAAATCCTATTATTGGAAAAATAAAAATTAAAATAATTCCAATAGTTGAAATTTGTATGAATTCTCGCATATAAAATTCTAGAGTATTGCCAATACCAAACATTAATCCTAGGTTCAGAGCAACAACAAAAAGTAAAGCTTGGTTAACTGCAATAAATTCTAAAGATTCTCCAATTTTTTTATCATCTACTTTACTAACAATAAAAGAGCCTAAAAGTATTTTTATACCTATTATGAAAAAGTCAAATAAAAAATTGTTCCCAAATAGATATAGAAATATGGATCCAAGAGATAAATCTATTACAAACCATATAATATTTATAACAAGTATATACTTAAGGTTTAAATCATATTTTCTATTTTTTGCATACCATTCCATAAAAACAAATCCAATTAAAAATAAAATCAAGTAGATTATTACTGACATTAGCAGTAAATTAATGTATTCTAAATCGGTAAAGCTATTCGGATAAAAAATTTTTAATCTCCTTTAATTTTGATATTTTTACTCGATTCAATTTAAATTTGTCAAATCTTTGAATCTACTCTTTTTATTACTAATTCTGCTAAATCTCTATATTGAGCATCATAAAGATGGCAACCCACAAAATATTCAGGTTCAACTTCAATATTTTTTGGTATGGTTTTATCACAAGGCTCAAAACGATATTCACATCGAGGATGGAATTTGCATCCCGTTGGAGGATATATCAGATTTGGTACAGTACCTTGAATTATAGCGAGCCTTTCTTTTCTTTTCCCCACAATGGGCACCGAAGCTATAAGTCCTCTTGTATATGGATGATAAGGATGTGTGAATAACTGAGTTATTTTTCCGTACTCAACTATAGAGCCACTATACATTACTGCAACTCGGTCACACATTTTCGATATTATCCCTAAATCGTGAGTTATGAAAAGAATGGAAGTATTATATATACTTTTTAAATCCTTCATTAACTTGAGAATCTGATTTTGTACTGTAACGTCAAGAGCGGTGGTAGGTTCATCTGCTATAAGTAGTTTGGGACTACAAGCTAAAGCCATTGCGATCTGGATTCTTTGTCTCATACCACCACTCAGCTCATGAGGATATCTATCAAATATTTTTTCTGGAGCAGGTATATTTAATTCTTTTAAAAGTTGTTGACTCCATACTCGCGCAACACTATAAATACTTTTATTATAATCTTTTGAGGCTTCAACCAATAACTCATTTCTCTTATGGAGTAGGTATACTTCTGATATTTGATTACCAACTTTAAATATGGGATTAAGAGAATTTAATGGATCTTGAAATATCATAGTGATATCTTTACCTCTATATGGTAAAATTTCGGTTTTTCCTTTTTTTTGTAGCTCTTTTTCAAGAAATTTAATTGAACCTCTAACTATTACTCCTGGAGGACGTATCAAATTCAAGATAGATAATGCAGTGACTGATTTTCCACACCCTGTTTCTCCTACAAGCCCAAGAACTTCTCCTTTATAAATTTTGAAACTTATCCCTTCTACTGCTCTTACAACCCCCTCTTCTGTATAAAAATAAGTTGTGAGATCTTTCACTTCAAGAATTGCATGATTCCCTTCTGGCATAAATTTTTGCATAGTTTGCTCTTTTTCCAATTCAAATGCCTTTTGGAGTTTTAAATTACTCATTTCCATAGCTTTTGGCATAAATATCTTTTTCAAGGATATAAAAAATATGATACCATATATAAGACTAACAACACCAAATAATATACGAATGTCTTGAATGTATTTAGCATTCAAGATATTCAAAAAGAGACGGAATGTTCCTGAAATAATAGATAAAATCGCGCCAATTATTAGGAAAACGATCTTCAAAACAGTATTTATTGGAAGTAGTTCTGGGCCATAAATAAAAATTCCAACTACCCAAATTATAAAAAATATTCCTACCCCAATCAAAAATAGATGGAATGTTTCTGAAATAATAGATAAAATTGCACCAATAATTAGGAACACTACCATCAAAACAGTTTTTTTTGGAAGTAGTTCTGGAGCATAAATAAAAATTCCTACTACACAAATTATTAAAAACATTCCTACACCAATTAAAATTCCCCCAATGGATAAATAAATCCCAAAAAATCTCCCTAAATACAATTCAACAATAATTAGCTGGATTGACCAGATAAAAAAAGAAATGATTCCTGCTAGAATCATAGAGTTGTTGAGTTCTTCTCTTGAAAGCCTTTTTTCAATAGATAGTGTTCTATTAATTAAGTTTGTAATTCCAATGTCAATCATTACAACCAAAAAAGCCCATTCAAAACCAAGTAAGAAATTGTCATAATCTGGACTTAATGTATCAGGCGGTACCAAGTGGCCTATTTGGATATCTAGAATATCAATCGAGAGAAATACAGAAGCAACAATCCATGAAATACCAATTATTAATACACTTCTTTTAATATATATTCTAGAGCTTATTTCTATATCCTCTGAAGGAAGGTTCTTACAAATCTTCATACAGACAAATCGATTTATAGGAAAAAAAAGGGTAACCATTATTGCAAAAAATAGAAATCCTAACAGTTCAAACGATTGGGATTCACCAGAACCGAATATTTGAAAATTTTCAATAAAATAACCTAATATTCCTAATGTGTATCTAAGAGTTAAAATAATTATTAGAATTAAGAAACAACTTGTTATAAAAGTTAAATTCTTTTCCTTTATTGATACTTGGTTTTCCTGTAGAAGTGGTCTGTTAACGAATTTAGCAATAAATAATATAATAATGAGAGAAAAAACAGTCTCAAATAAAATCATTAAATAATTAACATAATAACCAAACTGAAAAAGGAAACCTAATATTTTATATCACCTTCTTTGTTGTAACACGTAATCTTGGATCTAAGGCATCTCTTAATCCATCACCAATGAGCATAAATCCCATAACTGCGATTAATATAAATAATCCTGGCCAAAATGCGGTATAATAGTGAGAAAATTGAGTTCTTGCAAAATTAATGTCAGTACCCCAATCAGGTAAACTCTGATCTCCGAAACCTAAAAATGCAATTGAAGTAAAACCTAAAATTGCTGCTCCGACTCCACCAAAAAAGTTAATAATAATGGGAGCAATAGCATTTGGAATTATATGCTTAAACATAACTTTAAAACTTTTTGCACCCCCTGTTTGAGCTGCTTCAATATAAAGATTTTGTTTAACTTGAAATACAGATGAGCGCATTAATCTAGCGAATGCAGGTATTGAAAGAAGTCCAAATAGGGAAAGCATAATTGGCAATTGTTCTCCAACCATTTGTGTAAAAAGAATAAGAAGAATTAAAGAGGGAAATATCATTATTAAATCTGCTATTCTCATTATAACAGCATCCACTCGCCCTCCAAAATATGCTGAAATGGTTCCCACGATAATTCCCCCTGATACCCCAATTATTATTGTAATTATTCCAAATGTAAGTGCGGTTCTACAACCCCAAAATAGCCTTCCTAAGATGTCATATGCATATCTTGTGGTCCCTAATGGATGATCGCTTGTTGGATTATCATAGGGAACACCTCCTGAAAGACCTTTATCTGTTAGTACCTCTACAGGGTATTTAGTAAGCCATGGTGTAAATATTGCACAAAAAGTTATAAATAACAATAATAAAAAACCTATTATAGTTAAGGGTTTAATTAGGCGCCTAAATAATTTCCTTTGAGATTTAGTTTTTCCGATCTGATATTCAAGCTTAGTAAACGCAGGATCCCGCCAACCGGGGATTAAGAAAAACTTTAGATACCTAAATCGTTTCATGTTAGTAATCGGTGTATCAATTTGTATTTTTTTAGAGGATAATTGTTTCATTTCAGTAGCCTCATATCTTTTTTAAGTATATGCTATACGTGGATCGATAATAGTATACATTACATCAGCAATCAAATTCCCACTAAGGATTATTAGTGCTGTAAAGACTAATATACCATTAATTAAAATATAATCACCAAGTGTGATTGCTTTAACCATAAAAAAGCCCATACCAGTATAATTGAAAGCTATTTCCAAGAAAAGAGCTCCTGTTAATCTAGCTGCTGTGCCGCCTATGATTAAGTTACTAGTGGGGATTAATGCATTTCGTAGGGCATGCTTACTAATAACAGTATTTTCTAAGCACCCTTTTGCTCGTGCTGTCCTAATATAATCTTGTTCTAAAACTTCTAACATGCTTGCTCTCGTTTGTCTTGTAATGCCTGCTAGTGAAACAAAGGTCATGCAAATCATAGGCAGGATCAAATGTAAAAGGGTGTCTTGAATGAGCCCCTGATCGTTAAATAAAAATCCATCAATTATTCGAAAACCTGTATGAAAGGGCCATCCAGGGTCTGGATACTGAGAAAATGTTACTGAATTTGGAGACATTATTTCAAGGTTTAATTCTCCATATGTGTAAATTTCAACATAATGACCAACAAAGTATTGGAGCATAGTAGCAAGCCAAAAAATAGGTAAACATGTTCCTAATATTCCAATCCCCCGAATAAATGTGTCTTTTGCTTTATCTTTATTTTTTGCAGAAATTACTCCAAGTTTAACTCCAATAATGGGAATTATAAGTATTGGAACAATGACTAGTTCAATAGTTTTCGGAAATATTTCCCCAATTATTTGAATTACAGGTTTACCCTCGGAGACGATGTACGATGTTCCCCAATCCCCCGTAAAAAAGTTTTTTAAGTAAATGAGTAATTGACTTATTAATGGTAAATGAAGTCCCAACCTCCTTCTTTCTGCTTCAATAATCGTTGGATCTGGTAAGATCCCCAGTTTATTCAATACAGGATCTTCAAACATTGCCCTTGATAAAATGAAAGTAATTACTAAGATCAAGAAGAGCATGGGAACCATGAATAAAATACGCTTGATAATGTATGTTACCATATTTTTACTTCGAACCAAAACTTATCACGATTCAATACTGCATTTAATTTCAAGTAATTAATAGTAAAGTTAAATTTTATTTTAACGTAACTTTTTTTGCTTAATTGAAAGATTTATATATTACCCAATCACAATCATTATCAACCTCATTTTTCGAAAATTATTCCTGAACATTTATTTGAACAAATAAAGAGAGAAAATTATGAAAACCCGTACAAAAGGTCTATTTTCAATTTTATTCTTTATATCTTTTTTAACTCCTATTATTTCGGTTTTTGCTAATCTCGATTTACTTGCTGTGGCTCAAGAACCTTCTAAAACTTTTGTTTGTGGAACAGTTTTTGGAGCAGGTAACTGGGATCCACCTATATATATATCTACACCCAATAATTATTATCTACAGAATTGTCTCGAGTGTTTGATATGGACGGATTTTGATGGTGTATCCCATCCTATATTAGCAACAAATTGGACAATTTATCCGAGGCCTGATGAAAATGGTCATACTGGTGGAGTTAAAGCAATAGCATTTTCGCTGAGAGAGGGAGTAGAATTTCATGATGGTTCGGAGTGGAATGCAACTGTAGCACAATGGAATCTTGATAGAAATACAATTATCTCTGGAAATTTAACTGGTACCGGAAATCGTCAAAATCAGGATTTATTCTGGTTTGATGCTTCACAATGGGATGCTGATTTTACTCCAAATTGGAATCTGTCTTGGTACAAGTATAATCTTTTTGGATTAGGTTCTGAAATACCTATAATTAATAATACAGATATAATTAATCCTACTTTGATAAATATTACTTTTAATACATGGACCAATGCCCCCGCTTATTTTGGAGGGGCTACATTTGAGATGATTTCTATGGAGGCTTATAGTGATTGGTCTGACACCCCTATATATGGTGTTGGAGAACACCCTGAATTCCCTCAAGACAATCCAGCAATTTTCCCTGGTCATATGATTGGTACAGGTCCATATAAATTTGATTATATTGATGAAGCAATAGCTGCAACAGGACATATGATAAAAAATGATAATTATTGGAATAGTTCTGCTCTTGAAGCGGAAGGTTGGCATTCTATAACAGATGTTTATATTCGTCACTTTGCAGATTTTGAGTCACGTACCACGGCAATACTTACTGGAGAAATTGATTATATTGCCGATCTTGCTCAAATCCCAATTACAGATCATGATGCCGTAATAGATGATCCTCTACTTGATTATGTTCCAGTCTATCTTGATCCTGGTATTATCGATATTACCTTTAAATGCGAGGAAGGCCTTAATGCAAAAACTCCTATAGAAGATGGATACGACGAAAAGAGCCCAAAAGAGATATTTCAAGATTCATATGGTTTTCCAATGCCAGATGGTATTAATCGAACAGTAAGACGAGCATTATCATATTCCTTTGATTACGAAACATATTTTAATGTCGTCCAGGGAGGATGGGGAAATCTATGTCAAAGTTGCCTTGGTCTTGAAAGTATATACTATAACCCTAGTATCCCTGAACCTTATCATAATCTAACGACAGCACGTGAAATTCTACTCAGTGATCCTTATTATGCTGGAAAATGTTCCGCCAGAGGATTAAGTTTAAGTAATTCAACTACAGAATGGGTTGCTGTCGCTAATTCAAATCCCATAGACACCCATAATATGATGTACAACACAGGATCAGAGGTATCTACTTTCATGGAATCTGCTCTTAACAATATTGGATTTGGTTTCACTGGATTTTCAGATCCAGATATTTGGCAAAATCAAGTACAGGGCGGCAATATCGTCCTGTACGAAATGTTTCCATTTCTTTGGCCAAATAGTGCTACGGTTCCATGGCCGTTAATGAATGCGTTCTTCACTTCTAAAAACAGAGTTATTCCATATGCTGGGTATAATTTTGCCTTTATGGCTAATGACACTATCGATGATTTATTTACCCAAATCTACTTTTCAGACGACCCACAACCCCTTTATGATCAATTAGTTAATGATCTCCAGAATTATCATGTTCCATTCCTCTATATATCCCAATATCAGCAAGGGTTTGGAATTAATATTGGATGGGACTTCACAGAGTTAATGCCAGAGCGAATAGGTTTTAGCGGACTTCCCTATTATGCTTGGATAGGAGGAGAAAGGATTACGGTATCAAAACCCCCTACAATACCTGGATATAATCAAACGCTTGTTGTTTTCATTTCTGTAATGGCTATCTTTAGTGCAATTTATGTAATGATAAAGAAGAAAGGAAAATTCTAATAATCTTTATTAAATTCTTTTTTTTAATTCTCTTACTAGAAACCTAATACTGAAAAATTTTTTGTTAGATTTATATAGGATGAGATTTAATTTATTATACAAAATCTAATTAAGAAATTAATTATAAAAAACAAGGTTAATAAAATTTGAAAAAAATAAGACCTTTAACTGGAATAATTATTGGTTTACTACTTTTTCTTCCATTAATTAGGATCTCTAAAGCACAGGGCCCTTATGTGGGAATACAAGAGGATGAGGTTTTTTTATTAGAACTCAATGTATATAGTGCAAATTGGGGTACATACCTATCGGATAATTTGGAAGATACTTTGGATAATCTCTTTCCATTAGGACCAGAATATAATCTAACTCTGATTTATAACCAGTGGGGTAGTCTTTCTACACCTCAATCTCGTTGGCCTATAACTGTCACCGACATAGGTGCAGAACAAACTGGAGGATTACTTACCATTTATGGGGATAATACTCCAATCACATATACACCTGTTAATGGGACATTAGGATACTATGTTGTCACATTTCCGACAATATCAGATTCTTGGGATATGCCTTGGGCAATAGTGAATGATACATCAAGTTTCTTACGGCAAACATTAAATATGACTCTCGCGTTTAGTGCTTATAGTATTATGGGCGTTCCATTTGTACCTACAGATATAAACTGGACATCTTTTAGTACAGAATTTCTAAGTGTAATGAGTTCAAAAGGAGGGCTTTATAATAACATTTCAGCCACAGCACAGTCTAATGGATATTTATTAAACGTACCAGCCTTAGGATTTGAAAACAATAGTGTAGCTATTGATATAGAAGTTAATTACAATTCTGATGGAGTTCTTTCGTATTACGAGTTTTCATATGGAGGTCTAACACTAGTATCTCTTACATTAGTTGAACCTTTTGATCCAGTAATAACCAACAGTCCAGATAACTTTACTATTGAAACAGGATATGTCGGTGAAAGTATTTCATGGACTGCAACAGATTTAAACCCAGATACTTACACAATTGAGCTTGAGGGTTCTGGTATTGTAGCAGGTCCACTTGCATGGCAAAGTGACGTAGCAATAACATATAATATTCCGGTGGGTTATGCTGCAGGGAATTATACGTACATTATTACTATAACAGACAAATATGGTAATTTTGCTACTGATTCCGTTGTTATGACTATCATAGAAGCAGAAACGAGTCCTGCTACAGAAGAAATCCCGGGATATGATCTTTCAATTATTATTGGTATTTCTGCAGTTGCCCTTATTTGTTTAGTTACATTAATGAAGAAAAAAAAGAAGTAAAAAATATATTTTTTTTTTATTTTTTAATACAAATTGGAATTATATATGAAGGATGAGGTGTAAGAGTAAAATGGCTAATCGATTAAAGGGTAAAGTAGCTATAATTATTGGAGCAGGTCAACAACCTGGAGATACTATAGGAAATGGGAGGGCCATGTCAATCCTCTTTGCTCGTGAAGGTGCAAAAGTAATGCTGGTTGATAAAAATCTTGATTTTGTCTTAAAAACAAAAAATATGATCGAAAAAGAAGGTGGGGAATCCTTTGTTTTTGAAGCTGATATTACAATAGAAGATAATTGTCGAAGGATTGCCGAGAAATGCGTTGAGGTTTATGGAAGGATTGATATCCTCGTAAATAATGTTGGTATAGGTGCAGGAGATAGAAAGTTAGTAGATTTAAGTGAAAAAGCTTGGGATAAAATTTTCGATGTAAATCTAAAGGGAATGTTTTTTACATGTAAATATGTTTTACCCGTGATGGAAAAACAGGAAAGTGGTTCAATCATAAACATTTCTTCTGTTGCAGCTGTTTGTGCTGTTAGATATGTAGCTTATAAAATTTCGAAATCAGCAGTTAATTCTTTGACTCACCAACTTGCTATGAAGTATGCTAAGAATGGTATTCGTGTGAATGCAATTATGCTCGGTTTAATGAATACCCCTATGGCTATTGAAGGAATTTCAAAGGGTATGGGAATAAAGAAAGAGGAATTAATAAAAATGAGAGATAGTATGGTCCCTTTAAAAGGGGGAATGGGGAATGCTTGGGACACAGCGTATGCTGCACTATTCTTGGCATCAGATGAAGCAAAATTTATTACTTCAGTTATACTCCCTGTAGATGGGGGACAATGCGCAAAAATTGGTTAATGCCATATTTTAGAATAATAAAAATTGTTATTTTTACCACAAAGTTAAGGATTCGGTGAAAAGTTTCTTGAGATCCTCTGCCTTAGCAGGTCGGGGAGATAACTTAGTTACACGATGTTGCGGTAGGGTTCCTTGAACTAAATCTTCAATATCGCTTGGCCCATAACCAACAGCGCTTAGCCCGTTAGGCATTCCTGTAGCTTTCATAAGTCTAATAATTTCAGTCGCAAGAACTTCACCTGCATTTTCTTTATCAGCTTTAGATATATCAACACCCATTAATTTTGCCGCTTCCAAGTGTAATTCTGGGTTTGTTTTCGCAGTGAACCGAAATACAGCAGGGGAGACAAGTACTACACACATACCATGTGGAATTATTGGGTGTTCTGATTTAAATCCTTCAGGAATGTATTCCTTTACCATCCCTGAAACGGGATAGGACATACCATGAGCTAGATGAACTCCTGCATTCCCAAAACCAATACCCGCAAAGGTAGATGCAAGAATCATCTCTGCTCGGGCTTCATCATCTGATGGATCTTGGACTACACGAACAATATTTTTTGAAACCATCTCAACTGCCTTAGACGCCCAAAGATGACTAATTGGGTTAGCTCCCTGATAAGCTGGGCGTAATTCAAGACTCTCGGGAGCAGGACGAGTGTTGTAGGGAAGAGCTGTAATTGATTCTAAGGCATGACAAAGAACATCAAAACCACAAGAGGCAGCAGCTATCTTCGGTAGAGTTCGAGTATTATTAGGGTCAATGATCCCCATAACAGGTCGTAAAACACGGTGAGCAATACCAGTTTTCGTACGCATTGCTTCTAGATCAAAAATTGCGACTCCCGTTGTTTCACTCCCTGTTCCTGCAGTCGTTGGGATGGCAATCATCGGCTTCACAGGTCCAGGTACAGGAACTCCTTGACCAATTGGTTTATTGACATAATCCAAGAAGTCCGCAGGATAAGTTGAATATAAATTTGCAACCTTAGCAGTATCCATACTTGATCCACCTCCTACGCCAAGAAAACCGTCAAATTTACCCTCCATAGCAAATTTAACCGCCTCTTTGAATGAATGATCAGTAGGTTCAACTCTTACTCGATCAAATAATACAACGTCTATACCCTCTTCTTGTAAGGCTCGAAGGACAATAGACACTGGTTCACTATTAGTTAGGTTTGGATCTGTTACAACCATAACCCGACTTGCACCAAGTTTTTTCATATCATATCCCACTTCTTTGGTTGCTCCTGGACCATATTTGATACTTGCACTATCCATTGTAAAAATAGTTTCAAATGACATGTTTTTCACCTCAAATTTTTTTGTTTAACCAATACTAATTTGTAATTTTTAATTATATAAAACAGTTATATTAACATAATCCCATTCAATTTTAGTGATCCCATAGAAATTTCAATATTAATTCATATAAAAACAGTAGTCTTAAAAAAAATTGGAAACTTATTAAATTACTTTAATTATTTTCTACTGTTATGTCCATTCTATTAACAAAAAGGTAAAAAATATGAATGAAAACCTCGTCCCGAAAGATCTTCGAAAGAAGTATTCAATTGAGGAAATCCAATCCATCGAACAGCAATATATGATACCTGCTGTTACTCATTATTATGAAGAACCCATCCTTATTATAGGGGGTGAGGGTGCAATGGTGAAAGATAACTCAGGGAAACAATACATTGACCTATTTTCTGGTATCTGCACAAAAATTACAGGTCATCACCATCCAAAATTTGTGGCAACAATGAAATGGCAAATCGATCAACTTATTTATACCAGTACATTGTATTCAACAGTTCCTTATGCTATTCTCTCAAAAAAATTAGCACAAGTTGCTCCATCTGGATTAACTCAGACATTAATTGTAAATAGTGGATCCGAAGCTAATGAATCCGCTTTATTCATGGCACGAAAATATAAAAATAATCCTTATATAATAGCTTGCACTCATGCATACCATGGTCGTACTCAATTAACTCGAGAAATTTCCAGTTCTGGTTGGCGTACTGTACCTGAGGCCCATCCTCCTGGTGTTAGGTTTACTCCATATGGGTATTGTTATCGATGTCTGTTTGGAAAGAAGTATCCTGAATGTGATACTGAGTGTGCAAGGTATCTTCGCGAAGTCATTAGGACTCAAACTAACAATGCTATCGCTGCTTTTATTGTTGAACCAATTCAAGGAGTGGGAGGTATAGTTCAACCTCCTCCAGAATTCTTCCAAATCACCTATGAAATTGTGAAAGAATATGATGGTATCTATATCGCAGATGAAGTACAAACTGGTTTTGGACGCACTGGTGATAATTGGTGGGGTATTCAAAACTCAAAGGTAAACCCTGACATTATTACTCTGGCTAAAGGCTTTGGGAGCGGTATTCCCATTGCAGGATTTTTAACACGCCCAGAATATGCTGCGGAATATACTACTACAGATTCTTTTACCACTTTTGGAGGGAATCCTTTATCATGTGCAGCAGGGGTAGCGGTAATTGAAATTATTCAAGAAGAACAATATCTCAAAAAAGCGATTAAACTCGGTGAAAATTTTAAGCAACATCTACAGACACTGAAAAGAAATCACAAAATTGTTGGTGATGTACGCGGACAAGGAATGATGTTAGGGATAGAGCTCGTTTCTGACCACGATTCTAAAGAGCCTGCTACTCAAGAAATGCTAGATGTAATGGAGATTTGTCGTCAAAATGGACTTCTTATAGGTAAAGGTGGTATTGATGGCAATGTCATAAGAATACAACCCCCACTTGAACTAACTCATGAACAAGTTGAAAAATCATGTCAAATTCTTGATCATGCATTTACTAAGGTTGAGAATACAATGAAGAAGAAATGATAAAATCCTGCATCATAACTAAATTAAATACAAAATAAAAATTAAAAAAATAATAGATAAGTCTATACGGGTTCAAAGCCTAAATCTACTCTAGTTTCTCCTCTAATTTCCGTTTCAATAAAAGTTGCTTTAACGGGCATTCCTATATTAATGGTGTCAGGTTTGCTCTCGTCAACTCCAATTAATTGCCCACTAATCATAGGACCTTCATCTAATTTGATAACTGAAAAACAATATGGTTTATTTCTATCATAACCTTTTTCAACAAAAAAGGGTGTACCAACAGTGATACTTGTGAACGCTGCGATCTTTCCTTTTCCTGACATTTCAACCCATTCCATATTTATACTATTGCATTTAGTACATAGTTTTCTAACTGGTACATAGGAAACACCACAATCTTTGCACTTTGAACCCATTAGTTTCTTCTCTGATAAATAATCTATATAACTTTTTATAGTAAATTCTCTTTCGCTCTCTGACATTTTTTTCACCTTTATTTTTCAAATATAGTTACTACACAGGTTGCTCCTGAACCACCTAAATTATGAGTTAACATTCTTTCAACGTCAAATTTTACCTGTCTATTTCTCTCAGCAATTCCTCTCATTTGCTTAAAGACTTCTACGCAAAATGCAGCACCAGTTGCACCCACAGGATGACCTTTGCTCTTTAATCCCCCGCTTGTGTTAATTGGTAAAGGTCCATCCCTTTTTGTCTCTCCATTTCTAATTGCTTCTACAGCCTTACCCTTCTCATAAAAACCCAAATCTTCTAAGGCAACAACTTCTGCAATTGTGAAACAATCATGAACTTCTGCTATTTGAATATCTTTAGGTTTAAGTCCAGACATTTCGTAAGCTTGACGTGCTGCTTCTTTTGAAGCAATAAAACTAGTTAAATCTTCTCTATCATGTAATGATAATGCAGCACTACCTTGACCAGTTCCAGATATCCAAATTGGGCTATCTGTATAATTCTTTGCGACATCTTCAGAAGCTAAGAATACACAAGATGCTCCATCAGTGATTAGAGAGCAATCAAAAAGACGTAATGGATAAGCTATCATTGGATTTGAACTACTTTTAAGATAATCAAACTCATCTTTCCAATCTGGAACATCTCCTCCGGATTGTTCTATTTTTGCGATTTTACTTGCCATAAGATCTGATATTGACCTTTGCATTTGAGCATAGGGATTCTCTTTTCCATTTTCATGGTTTTTTATCGCAACTCTCATTAAATCCTCTACAGTGGTACCATATTTATGAAAATGTGCTGATGCCAAAGTCGCATATAGGCCTGGAAACGTTGCACCAGCAGGATACTCAAAAAGACTATCTGATGCTGTTGCTAATACATCAGTAACTCCTGTTGTAGGCAGTTCTGTCATACATTCAACTCCCGATACCACAATAACATCATGTACTCCTGAAGCTATAGCTAAGATTGCTTGTCGTAAGGCAATTCCACTGCTAGCACAAGCACCCTCAAAACGACCTGCTGGTTTTGGCGTTAAACCTACTAAATTTGCCATTTGTGGTCCTAGATGTCCTTGGTGATTAAATAAATCTGAAGAATAATTTCCTACATAACATGCGTCTACATCTTTTGGTTCAATTCCATTATCAACTCTACTTACTGCGTCTAACCAAGCATCAATCCATAAATCAGGGTTTCTTTTATGTGGAAAATGGGCACCAAACGTACTCATTCCAGCACCAATCATTGCTACTTTTCTTGCTAATTTACCCATAATTTCACCATTTCTTAATTTCTTATTTTGAATATTATTTCTTAAATCAAAAAATTGAATTTTCGAAAAATTATATTTCTTATCATTTTTTTAATAATAAAAAAAGAAAAATCAGTTAATCTAAGAAATATTTATGGAAAAATTGCAATAATGATAACTGAAAAATTAATTTTAAAACAGGGATATGAACAAAGAAAATCTAACCGTTTTTGATGATTTTTCTAACAATGTTTATCTATTAAAGGGATTCGCGGGGTTGAGTATAACACTACTTCATTGGTTTATTACAATATTGCCAATGTATATTCCTGTTTCATTAAATGTATTAATGGTTTTTATACTTGAAATTGGAGGCGTAGGAGTTGAAATTTTTGTTTTCTTAAGTGGAATGCTCTTGGCAATTAATATGGTTAAAGCTGAAAGCGGACAACATTCTTGGAAGAACTGGTATAAAAGGAGGATAGTACGTTTATATCCTAATTTTATTTTAATATCTTTGATTAACTTTTTCTTTATTTCATTTTTTTCTTTCTTACCTTATTCTAATACTCCCAATTATTTTGTTAAGCGTGATGTTAATGATCTTTTTGTAAATCTAAGTGGATTTCAATCGATTCCTATTAAAAATAATTTTGAAGTTATACTTACCCATTATTGGTTTCTTTTCTTAATATTAAGTTGTTATATGATGTTTCCAATTTTCTATTTTCTTATTAAAAAATGGTTCAAATTGATGATTATAATTAGTATTGCTTTTTTCTCCTGTTATGTAATATTTTTTGAGCCTATATTTAAAGGATCAGATTATATACTTAATTCTTTATTAAATCATAATTTCGCTATTTCTGAATTTCGACGATTTCCTGCTCGATATTTTGACTTTTTTTTTGGGGTTCTTTTTGGATATTGGATTGGTCAAGATGGTATGAGAAATTTAAGAAAATTACAGAATAATACTTTAATAAAAGTACTAATCCTTATTTCACTAATAGGTGTTTTTATGCTACATTTGTATGTTCTCTCATTTTTAGGAAATATTGGAAACTTCAGGGGATATACTGAAATGTCGAATACAACAAGAAATCTTTCATTTCCACTAATAGGGATGCTCTTTTCAGTTTTCATTCTTATTACGATGGTTAACAGAAGTAATATTACCAAAAAATTTACTCTTCCTGGAAAAGTGTCTTACGAAATTTTTTTAATACACAATATACCTTTAACTATTAATTCGTATATTTTTAATTGGTCAGCAGAAGGAAAAATCATGCTTTCTAATGAAACAAAATTCAATTATGGGTACCTTTCAATACCATTAATTTTCATAAGCACTCTTCTATTGGCTTATCCTTTTTATCGTTTTGGTGAATGGGTCAAAAAGAAGAAGGAATTACATCTTTTCGTTCTAATTATCTCTGTTAGTTTAATAATTTATGGTTTTAGTGCCACAATATTGTTCCTGTTTCATTTTACTCAATTTAACAATGTGTTTTCTATTGTACTATTCATAATAATTCTATTAAGTATTGGGATTTTTTTTTGTTGGAGAAATATAAGAACTCGAAGGGAGCTTTTCACAAATCAAACTAATGCTATAAAATAATTTACTTTCTCAGCATTAGGGAATAAATTAATTTGCTTTTGAATCATCTAAAACTGGAGATGTAATTGCTGATTTTATTAAATCATAGTTCATATTTGGTTCTGCAATCTCTATATTAATTATTCTATTTAGACCTGAAATACCTAATAAAATCATAGGAAAGAAACCGCTATCAATATATTTCCCTTCGGCACCTCCCCATAGTAATTGAAGGTAGACTAAAATCATAAAGACTCCATAAAGTTTAATCCAATAGAGCAGATCACCTTTTGTATTAAAACAGCACAAAAGTAATAGAGGTGCGCTCCATACTCCAATCGTCCAAAAAAGGATTTGTAATGGATCATTTACAATTTGTTCTATCCTTCTTTCTAAAAAAACTAGAATCATTCCTAGTGACCCATAGTCATTTCCCTCATACACTCTTATATACCAGGCTGGGTGATTCGAAATAGGATCAGGAACTACCATAAGACGTATTATAAAATAAGCAAGAATTCCGGGAATTATATATTGTATATTTCTTAAAAATGAATAAAACTTCTGTTTTTTCCCTTTACACCTGTCATCTTCTAATAATTCATAAATAAAAAAAACAGGTACTGTAAATAGAACAACTTCCTTAATTAAAACGCCTATAATTAAAAGGAAAGCAAATCCCTTCTTGTTAGATGTTAATATGCAATAAAAACAACAAATAACAATTAACCATGACTCCACATCCACTAAATAAATCATAAACAACTCTACATGAAAAAAACTATATTCAGTAATAATCCAATTAGAAGGGAGATAACTTAAAAAACAGAACATTGCAAGTCCGATAATGCAGAGTTCCTTACTAAATTTTAATCGTAAGGTGAAATATAGCATTATTCCTGTTAAATAAATAGAAAGAAAGGTGATTAATGAATAACTTAATTCTAAACTGAAGGGTAACAGTCCTGCAATAAGAGGGATTAATGGACGATAGCAAAAAGGTTCAATAATTTGTTTTTTGAAAATAGAGAAAATATCACGTGACATCATTATGAAGTAATCCCAATCGGCCTCGCCTTCTCCTAAAGGGATGTAACTGAGGGCAGGTAATAACCTTCCGTTACTGATTGGGATGAATATCCTTAAAATGATGAGATATACTAAAAAAATTAAAAATGTAATTATTTCTACTTGATATTTAATTACAAATTCTTTTTGTATCACTCGAACCATAGACATCTTTTATTTTATTATTTATTAATATACTAGTTCTATTTAGACCTGATACACCTAAAGAGATCATAGGAAAAAAAGCTAAGTCAATATATTTTCCTTCAGCCATTCCCCAAAACAGTTGTAAATAGACCAAGATTATGAAAATCCCATAAAGTTTTAACCAATAAACAAAATCACTTTTTTTGTTAAAAAACCATAATAAAACTAATGGTATTCCCCATATGCCAATTGTCCATTGAAAAAGTTTTAATGGATCATTTATAATTTGATCTATCCTTTTTCCTATAAATGCTAAAATCATTCCAATTGAACCATAGTCATTTTTTTCATAATAGAGATACCAAGCTGGAACTTCAGACGTAGGTTGGGGAATAACTATAAAATGTAATATTAGAAAGGTTAGAATTCCAGGAACAATATATTGAATATTTCTTAAAAATGAATAAAACTTCTGCCTTTTCCCTTCATTTCTGTCATTCTCTAATAATTCATAAATGAGAAACACGGGAATCGTAAAGAGTACAACTTCTTTAATCAAAACACCTAATGTTAGAGAAATCGCGAATCCTATCTTTTTAGAACTTAATATACAATAAAAACAACAGATAATAATTAGCCATGACTCCACATCTACCAAATAAATCATGAATAACTCTACATGGAAAAAACTATAATCTGTAATAATCCAATTGGAAGGAAGATAACATAACAAACAAAACATCACAAGTCCAAATAAAGAGAGCATCTTGTTAAATTTCAATCGTAAAGTAAAATAAAGCATTATTCCTGTTAAATAAATAGAGAGAAAAGTTATCAGTGAATAACTAATTTCTATATTGAAAGGTAATAGTCCCGCAATAAGAGGGATAAATGGACGATAACAAAAAGGTTCAACGATTTTCCCTTTAAAAATAGAAAATATATCCCGCGACATCATTACAAAATAATCCCAATCAGCGAATCCTTCTCCCAAAGGGATGTAACTTAGACCAGGTAGTAAACGTCCGTTGCTAATTGGGATGAAAATCCTTAAAATGAGGAGGTACACCAAAAAAATTGTAAAAACAATAATTTCTACCCGATATTTTACAAAATATTCTTTTTGTATTGCACGTACCATAAATCTTCTTCCATTTTTTTTTTAAAACCTGCTAACTTCGGTACTACTTCTCAACTTCTTTTTACTTTTATTAATGGTGTCTTATAAATTAAAAAATTGAATTTATGAAAAATTAAATGTCTTACCTTTTCGCCCATAATGAAAATAAACAAATCTGTCATTTTAATTCTAAGCTTTAAATGAAGTTAATGATTTAAATTAACAGAAGAAACCATTTTTATGAAATGGATATCTTATTCAATATATCACCTAAGGATATATTTTATTATGAATTCTTACTGATGCGAGACTATGAGTAAAGAAGATTCAATTATCGGAGAAGGATTCTCTCAAGGGGCTAACTTGTTAAAAGGAATTTTAAGTTGGGGGGTTATTCCTGCTCATTGGTACTATAACCTTATGATTATTACTTTTAACGTAAATGTATTATTATTATTTTTTATAGAAATCGGGAAAGTTGGGCAGGAGTCTATTATGTTTTTAAGTGGGATGTTTTTAACTATGGGTGTATTTAGAGGAGAAGAGAGTAAAACTCATTCTTGGAAGAGTTGGTATAAAAAAAGATTAATAAGAATATATCCTAACCTAATAATAGGAGTTTTTGTTAATCTTTTTCTTTTATTCTTTTTATTTGGGGAACAGCATGATATGAATACAATATTGCTTTCTTTGAGTGGATTACAATCAGTTCCAATTAATCCCGCTTTTTGGGGTATTATAACACATTACTGGTTTTTTACATTAATAATAAGTTGTTATTTAATTTTTCCTTTTTTTTATTATCTAATAAAAAAACAATTTAAACTAATGGTTATTCTGAGTATTATCCTATATATTTGTTTTGTTATTTTTTTTGACACATTTAATTCAATTTCTCAATACATCATGTATGTGGGATTTGGACATAAATTGAATTTATGGTGGTATAGTTTACTTACACCAAGATATTTTTCATTCTTTTTTGGGATGTTATTTGGATTTTGGATCGGTCAAAATGAAATTAAAAAAATAAATATTTTCCAAAATAGACAAAAAACTAAGCTCATTTTGTTTATTTTGATAACTTTCTTTTTTCTTTTACATTTATATTTATTATCTTTCCTAATTCCAACAGGAACAAGAGGTTTCTTCAGCCCTAATACTTTTTACTCTAAATTAGCAAAAACACTTACATTCCCTGCAATGGGAATCTTATTAACGATTTTAATCCTCATGATTTTTAATGAAAAGCCAAAAGTTAATCGTATCCTTGAGATTCCAGGTAAAGAACTTTTTGAAGTCATTTTATTTCATAGTGTACCATTAGCGCTGAATACTTACATTATTTCTATTATAGGAACAATACCAAAAGCCGATTTGTGGGCTATTTCTCTTCCAATGATATTTATCACTGCATTTTTGCTGGCGTATCCATTTTATAGATTTGGAGAATGGGTAAAAAGAGAAAAAAATATTCATTTTATAATCCTAGTTATTGGATTAAGTTTCTTTATATATGGGGTAATCTCAAATCTTCTTTTTTTCCTTCATATTACTCAATTAAAAGATATCTTTTACATTATTTTATTTAATACTATTCTTATAATTGTAGTTATATCATCAAGTATTCACTTGATGGGAATTTAGAATATTAAAACAATATCGTGTTGTTAAGTAATCATTGAATTAATATTGATTTCTATACATCTAGTTAACTCTTTTATAAATCATTAATTATATTCAAATTTTTTATCTATAGAATATTGTACGCTTAACAATATAACTTGATAAAGATTCATAGATCCTATTTAACCCTGAAGCACTTAGAAAAATCATAGGATAAAAACCTTGGTGGATATATTTGGTCTCAGCAGCACCGAATAGCATTTGAGAATATATTAAAACCATAAAAAGTCCGTAAAGTTTAACCCATTTAATTAAAGTATCCTTTTTATTAAAAAAACACAGGGCTAATAAGGTTATTCCCCATGAGCCGATGGTCCATTTCAATAATGCAAATTCGTGTAAGATTTGATTTATTCTCTTCCCCACCCATTTCATTATCATACCAATCGAACCATAGTCATTACCTTCATAGACTTGTGTGTACCATACCATATAGGCCCTAGGATCTTCAGTAAGAGGTTGTGGAACAACTATTACTAGCATGATTAAGTATGTTAATATACCTGGTACGACATATATAGTATTTCTTAAGAGAGCATTCGACTTGTCTTTATCGTTTTTATTTATATCTCTTTTCATATAATCATATATTAAGTATACCGGTATAGTAATGAGAATAAATTCTTTAACAAGTACACCTAAAACAAGGGAAATACAATATAATTTCCTTTTGTCAGAGAAAATACAATAAAAACTACACATTAAAAAAAATAAAATCATACTATCCACATTATAAACTTCATAAAAAAGGGCATGAAAAAAAGCGTATTCTGGAAATAGCTCAATACCTGCAGTGGGAAGATAATTTAAATAACAAAAGACAAAAAGACCAAATATTGATATGCCCTTATTAAATTTTAATCTCAGTGTAAAATAAAGGACTACTCCTGTAAAATATATCGCAAAGAAGTTAATTAAGGAATAATTAGTTTCAAGATCAAATGGTAATAAACCTCCGATAAGCGGCACTAACGGCCTGTAACAAAAAGGTTTAATAATTTGTCTTTTAAAAATCAGAAATATATCTTGCGACATTCTTGCATAATAATCCCAATCTATAACCCATTTCCCTATGGGATATCCCCATCCTTGAAAAATTGGGATGGTCATCCTAACGACTAATAAATAAAAAAAGAAAATCGAAAAAACGACAATTTCTACTTGATATTTTATGATTTTTTCTTTATACATCATCAGATTTTCTTTTCTTTTTTTCAATTATAAATTCACATATTCTATTTAAACCTGAAATTGACAGAAATATCATTGGGAAAAATCCATAATATATTGGACGTGTTCTAGCAAATCCTAAGAATAGCTGCAGGTAAATTAGAACTATGAAAATACCATATAATTTGATCCAATCAAAAATAACTCTTTTTTTATTAAAACAAAATAATAGAAAGGTATGGATTCCCCAAATACCAAGTGTGTATTGCATAAATCCGTACCCTTGAGCTAATTCTTCAAATCTAAGGTCAATAAAGATTAGAATCATTTGAATTGAAAAATAATCATTACCTTGATACAAATTTGACCAATAATAGTAATTATTAATAGAATCAGGAATAATAATAATACGTAATAAAATAAATACTGCAACACCTGGGAGTATATATCTTAAGCTTTTTGATACTTCTAAGATTTTTGCTTTAAATTTCAGATTATCATCTTGATTCATAAATAAGTAAGCTATATAAACTGGTATAGTAAATAGAACAACTTCTTTTGTTAATACTCCTAAAGTTAGAAAAATACAATAGTATTTATTATTTGGTTTTAAAATACTATAAAAACAACACATCATAAAGAAATATGCTAATGGATCAACCATATAATTGAGATAAAAGTAAACATAGAAAAAATAATGATTTTTAAAAGTAGGGATTCCTGGTAGCATATGATTTAATAAACAAAAGAAGAAAAGACCAATTATAGACATTTTTTTATCAAAAAACAATCTTAGAGTGAAGTACAATACGATTCCTGTTAAGTAAAGCGTGATAAAGTTGATTATAGCAAAACTTAACTCTAAATTAAGGGGTATTACCCAAGCAATTAAAGGTACTAACGGTCTATGACAGAATGGAGCTATTACTTCACGTCTGAAGATTGCGAGAGGATCTTTTGCCATATGAATGTAGAAATCCCAATCATACCATGTATTAATTAATAATTCACCACTGTGAATCATCATTCTAACAATCAATAAATAAATGAAGAATATTGAGAA
Source organism: Promethearchaeota archaeon (assembly GCA_048940605.1). GTDB lineage: Archaea > Asgardarchaeota > Lokiarchaeia > Sigyniarchaeales > SOKP01 > Loki-b32. Next base: position 16,441 of record JBHLOJ010000007.1, on the reverse strand, counting down.
AACAATTAATTCTATTCTATAAGATAAAAGCTTTTTTTTAATCTCCATATTCTCCTTTCCTTTTACTTCTATAAGATTTAATGCTCTGTATCTGTATTATATCTCAATATTTTCTTATTATGGCCTGAACTTTAATAAGAATATTCAACTTTATTGTTTTCATCTATAGTAATTTGATTTTTAATATATTATAGAAGATCATGATTTTATTATATTTAATCATAATTGAGTAAATTAAATGTTCTACATAAATGTAGAGCGCGTGATTCGTGAAGTTTATAATAAAACTTTGCGATAATTTTTATACAAAATTATAAAAAAAGAACACTAATATGAAAAATATTTATAAAATTAAATAGAATATATAATATCAATTTACAGAAATTTCTAGTATAATCTTTAATAAAGAAGTTAATCATTCTGACTTTAGAAAAAAAAAAGGTTCATATAATGAAGAAAAAATTGAAATATAGCAGACTTTTGGTTCTATTTGTTTTATTGGTAATTTTAACGATTTCGAGTGTTCCTATAAACAAATTATTTAATAATTCTTTACGCATGATGGGTACAACTTCACCTACGTTTTTTAATTTTTCTCCATTAGAAACAAATGATATAACACCAGATGTGAGTATACAGGTAAATGATTCTGAAAGTGGGTTAAATGTTGAGTCTGGATATTTTGCTTATACTACAAACGGATCTGAACCTAATAACTTTTGTAATCCCTATAGAGATGATTTTAATGATAATGTAATTGCGGATCATTGGTCATTTCGAAATCAGGCTAATGGGAGTTTCGTTGAGAGTGGTGGTAATATAACTATATCAGATCTAAACGGTAATCATACATGGGGGGGTGATGAACGTAGTGCTCCTTTTATGTATCAAACAATATCAGGTGATGTTGTGGCACAGGTAAAGTTATCAGTAAATTTCATAGGTGGATGGGACATTGCAGGTTTAGTACTTTGCGATGAACTTGATAATTTTTTCTTATTTCAATATGTTCTTGTACCATTTGGACCAGGATTATATAATATTGCGTTATGGTCTTCTTTATCTGGTCAAAGCACTCGTATAGGTGTATTCACAATAGGCCTTGTAGATGAACTATGGATGAGAATAATACGCAATGGAGATGAGTTTGCAGGATTTTATTCTCTCGACGGGATTAATTTTGATCTTCTGGGTTTTGGTGAAGTTCCCCTAACTCAATTAACTCAAGTGGGTATGTTTGCTGGGGATAATACTAGTGCTACTTTTGATGATTGGGAAGTTACTCCTTGGATTGAATGTACAGGCATAAATGGGACAACTGGAGATGAAACCATGACTGTTCATGATGTACCATTTAATCATTATAGCGAAGATGAAAATACAATTAAGTTTAAAATAAGTGATATGAATAATAATACCGCAATTTCAAGTACATATACAGTTAATATCACAGAAATAAAAGGTCCAGCAAATTTCAGTGATTTCTATCCTATAGAGACTAAAGAAAAGAATCCTCCAGTTCAAATTTCGGTAGAGGATAATCTCAATGGAATTAACAATTATTCGGCTTATTATGCTTTTTCTATAAGCGGAAGAGAGCCCGTTGCTTTTATGAATCCCTATCATGATAGCTTTGATGATGGAATTATAGCAGATTTTTGGGAAAGAGTTAATCCTTTAAATGGGAATTTGGAGGAATCTATAAGTGGACTCAACTTTACAGATATAGGTATTCATATTTGGAACGCAACCACACATAATGCTCCCTGTTTAACGGAAGATATTGCTGGTATTTTTGAAGCATTTGTAAAAATTAATCCTCTCGATTTAACCGAAAACAAATCTGGGGGTATTATAGCCATTCTTGATGGTAATCATGCCTTTAAAGTACTTTTGGAAAATAAATCAGGAACAATATTTGCAACTTTTTACTTTATTAATGCTACTGCTACAACTTTAATTGGTGAATTAACACCTTCGCAAACTAATCAGATTTGGTTAAAAATGTCGAGAGAAGGGGATGAATGGACAGCTCAGTATTCCATAGATGGTGATACTTATGCAACTTATTTTACAATAGGTTCGTATACATTCACATCGTGGCTTGGTGCTTTAACAGGTCAATCTTCCTATTATGCAATTCCTCGAGCTGCTGCGAAAGTAGGTTTAATTGTTGAGGGTGGAGCATCGATTTTGATTAAAAATTGGGATCCTACGCCGAAATTAGATGTTTCGGGAGTTAATGGATCAAAATCTAAAGAAATTATTACAGTAAATCCTGTATATTTTGATGTATATTCTGAAACAGATAATAAAATTATATTTCGTATTAATAGTACCAATAATGAACAAAGTATCAGTTCAGTATATACAGTTAATAGTACTGCAATATACGAATTTAGAGATCACACCCTCATATCAGATGATTCAACACTTAAAATTATCGATGGCATGGGAAATCCCGTTTGGACTTGGAACACCACTATTAATGCAGCAGATATAGAAATGCTTCCGAATGGAAATATCCTAGCAATAGACTATGGGGGCGCACAATCTGCAGATTCAGAAATTTGGGAGATTAATATAACTAGTAATGAAATAGTATGGAATCTTACAATTGTTGGGGGTCATCCATTAAATTTTACACATGATGTAGATTATTTAGGTTTTGATGAGAATGGAGATGAAACATTTTTAATAGCTGATACCTCTAATAATCGCGTAATGGAGTGCTACAGAAATGGGACAATTAAATGGGGGTGGAATGCCACAGATCACTATACTTATGGTGAATCTGCTGAGGGTGATCCTTTACTTGAAGGTGGATGGGATTGGACACACGTAAATGATGCTGATCGTTTACCTGACGGATCGACAATGATTAGTCTTCGGAATTTCGATAAGGTTATTATTGTTAACACAACAGCAACTGGAGATATTCTTTGGGAATATGGAGAATATGGTAATTATACTTTATGTAATCATATTCATAATCCACTATACACACCTCAAGGAACAATTATTATATCAGATTCTGAAAATCAACGTATAATTGAAGTTAATAGGACAACTAAAGAAATAATATGGGAATATGCTCCTACTGGAGATGAAGCTTTATCATGGCCTCGTGATGCTGATCTCTTACCTAATGGACATATGTTAATCTCTGATTCAGCACGTATGGGAGGAAACAATAGAATTTGGGAAATTGATAGAGAAACTAAAGAAGTTTTATGGTATTTTGATACATCAAATGCTAATTATGACGCAGACCGTTTAGATACAGTTCTACCGACAATTAATTTTATTAGTCCAGCAAATACCACGTATGTCTCATCTCTAGAAATCACGATTTCTTTACATAATGATGATCCTTGGTATGATGAAATGTGGTACCGGGTCTATGATGAGACTGATGGGGAATGGCTTAGTGCTGAAAATATAACATATTATGGTCCTACTCAAATGATTCTGAAAAACAAGCATACTTATACACTTTATGCGTGGGCGGAAGATGTATATATGGAAGAAGGGGCATATCCAACAAGTAGAGCTATAATTCAGCATGCAAGCGATTCTATTCAATTTACTATTATCTTAAGCTCAGAATATGATCCCGCAGCACCTTTCCCAGGAAATACTTTAATCTCACCGGGTTTGATAGAAGTGAGTCCAGAAGGGGAAGTTTTATGGTCTTATTCACCAGAAGGTAAAATAACATGGGATGCAGAACGATTGCCGAATGGAAATTATCTCTTCAGCATTTGCGACAGTATTTACGTAGATTCTAAAGTACCATTAGTAAATTATCTTGTTGAAATGACACCTGATTATGAAGTGGTTTGGAATTATACTATAACAGGTCCAGCGGCACATAATCATGAAATTCATGATGTAGACAAACTCGCGAATGGCAATTACTTAATTGCGAATATGAATAATGATAGTGTGATTGAAGTAAATTCTACTTATGATATTGTATGGGAATGGAAATGTATCGATCATCTTCCCTTACCAGATCCTATTCCTGATGATTGGGTACATTTAAATGATGTTGATCGTTTACCAAATGGGAATACATTGATAACTTTGCGAAATTATGATTGTGTAATAGAAGTCAATCCTGCAGGTGACATTGTTTGGCAATATGGAGATTTAGAATTTGATGTATCTTCACAACCAGAGAATCATACAAAACTTTGGGGACCTCATAACGCTGATAGATTATCAAATGGAAACACAATGATAGCAGACTCATTGAACCATCGTTGTATAGAGGTGGATTCATTAGGCACAATTGTTTGGGAAATAAACCAATCTCATGTCAATTTACTATGGCCAAGAGATTGTGATAAATTACCTAATGGGAATGTACTCATTTCTGATTCTTATAGGTATCGAATAATAGAAGTAAATTCGACATATGATATTGTATGGCAATATAATATTACTGGATTGCCCTATGATGCAGATAGGATTGACATAACACCTCCTACAATAGATGTGCACTCCCCACTTAATATTATTTATGACACAAATACAATAGAAGTAAATATCACCAGCCCAGACTTAGATACAGATATGATATGGTATAAATTTTGGAATGTACATTCGAGTAATTGGGTTGATTTAACATCCCAAGGGGGAGAGATTGGTAATCAGATTTATGAAAATGGACCGGATACTTGGGACCTTGAAGATGGAGAATATATCTTATATGTATGGGCTAACGACACAGGCTATCCTATGCTCGGATCAGACCAGCACATTAATGTTAGAGAAGTACAAATTAATTTTATGATCGGAGAAGGAATTTTTATAGTTTCACCAGATCAAAATCAATTTTTCGGTAATGCTACATTTGAATTTGAAATTCTTATCAACCTTGAAGGCACTTTAAATACAACTTGGTATACATTAGGTGTTGGACAAAAGAATATAACATTTACAGGTTTAACGGGAGAGATCAAAAAAGAAGAATGGGCTAAATTTGGCAATGGGACTGTAATAATTTCCTTTTTTGTCAATGATTCAGTAGGAGAAGAATTTCATACGTTCCTATATGTTCAAAAGGACACAATTCCTCCAATAACAAATATTACTTATACACCTTATAGTGGTACTAATAAAGTAATAAAATCAACCGTTTTTGAGTTGAAATCAAGTGATATCTTTGGTTCTGGTGTGGATATTATAAAATTTAGTATCGATAATATTACATGGATTGAATATACAGGTTCATTCAATTTAGCAAACTATTCTACTGGATCTCACACAATATATTATTACGCTATAGATAATGTAAACAATACTGAATCCATAAAATCTATAACAGTAAATCTTGTTGATGTAAAAGGTGATGATGCAGGACCTATAATTCTTTTTACTTTGGTAATAATTATTTCTTCTGTGGCAATAGCAAGTGGAATAGCTTTTTACTATTTAAGAAGAAGAATGTTAGGTTCGGACGAAAATTAACAAAGAATCAAATAATTTAATTTAACATTTTTCATTTTTCTTTTAATATTTATTTAAATCATCTTAAGAAATCATTGAATCATTCTCAGTAGGAATACTATTTGACAATTTTTCCGTTAAGACACGATTTTTCTTTAAGATATAGAAAAATACGCCCCAAATTAAAAGCAAATAATATGTACGAGGTAATAACATAAAAATTATTGAAATTAATACAATAATTAAAGTCCAAGTAGTTCCTTTTGAATTATTATTTGATAGGTTATAACTAAAATGAAAACATATCCATAGAACTATAAGTGGTATATAGAATGAAAAATAATATTTGTAAAGACCTCTCGGAAAGAAAAGATAGCTTAAGAATGTAGTGTATATAATTATATCAAGAAATTTTACCCAATTCAAGATACCTTTTTTGTACCATACAAAAAGTAGTTTCATAATTACAATTTCTAAGATAATTATTCCTACATAAGTAAAATTAAGAAATCCAAAAATCCAGAATAGGAAAGTAGGAGCTTTTAAACTATACAAGAAATCATACCAAAATATGGGATAATGATAATGTGGGTAGGGAAAATGAAATTTTGGAATTAAAGTCGGATGTTCTACTCCAGGTGCGATTATGGTGAATAAATAGTTACCAGGGGCAATCAAAATCCAGGGTAAAGACCCTAAGAATAAAATAATACCAAGGATCGCTGAATAAAAAAAGAATTTTTTTTTGTAATTATTTAAAAATGGATATTTTTTATCAATAACAGATTTCAAGGTTATATACATGATAATTGGAGGAGATAGGAAGATAATAATCTGTTTAAAGAGAATGGATACAGCTAAAGATACTATTGAATACCCAAATCGATTAGTTGATAAATAATAAAGAGTTAAAACAAAAAAGAAAGTTATTAAAGAGGAATTTAAAGCTAGACCGCCACTATAGAAAAGATATAATGGATTTACAGCAGTAGCAATAAAACCCCATTCCGCTACTTTTTGATTAAAACTGTTTGTTAAAAATTTGTAAATTAGTAAAGGCAATAAAAGATTTGTTATAAGTAATGGAAGAAACATTAATTGAATACTTATGAATGAGGGTAGAATTAAAATATAATAGAAAAAAGGTGGATATATAAAATTTAGGAATAAATCCTCATTTTCAAAAAACCAATAATGATACCATTCTGCCTCTGTGAGTTCAATATGAAATAACTTCAAATAAGGAAGCCAATTTTCATATAAAGTTTGTTTCGCAAACGTTTGATACCATATTTTATAATCTGAATACGGTTCTATCGTTTGTGTTAAAAATTTAAACCAAAATCCGTTATCTGGTTTCTGAGATATCCAATTAGAAAGTTGAACAATTAAAAAAATAGTAATCTGAATGCAAATTGAAATTAACAAAACAAAAATTAGTTTTTTATTCGATTTTAAATCTCTCCACTTTAATTCCATAATTATATTATTGTCTTTTTTAAAATTTCACTTTTAAATAAATTTATTTTATGCCTATAAAAATTTCAAACTATTAATTAATTTAATTAATCTAATCTTGGATGATATGACTCCTTGCTAATCTACATAAAAAGAACTTGGGCGACATTTTTTATACATATAATAGAATAGAATAGGATAATATAATGTAAATAATGAATAGTAAACCTGGAAAATGTTAACACTAAAATAAAAATTGAAGACGTTCAGATAACTTAAACCAATAGTGATATAATATATCATCTTTAAATTTGATTTATCTTCTTGAGATTTAGTTTTCATGATAATAAACATTATTAAAGGAAGCAAGAAAAGAATAGAATGATTCCAAACATCGATATAACTAATCAAAGAAATTAGAATTGAAAGTGCTAAATAAAATATTAAATCATTTTTTTTAGTTAAAAAATGATAATAAAGGATTGTAAACAATGTTCCGCAAATTATTATAAATAATATAGTTGGATGAATACTGAAAATTCTTGCGAGAAAGGTAGTCAGACTATCTGATAAATAATTGAATTCTATGTAAATATGATGAAAATTGTTTTGAAAAAATCCATAAAGTAAAGTTGGAAATGCAATAAAAATGATAATATTTATAATGAGCATTATGATAGTTGGTATGATTCTGAGAAACGAAGGTGTTCTAATTACAATTTTTTCATTATCAATTTTAGCATCAATTAGGAAAGGTATTATAATTATAATTGTTGGTTTTAGCAGGATTGCGACAGCTATAAAAATGCCACCAATCAAATTATTACGAAATTCATGTTCTTCTTTTTTAAAATAATAGTACCCTAGTAAAATTGTCAGTATAACAGAAATTGAAGTTTGAATTTGAAGGTATAAAATAATGTTGTAAGGTACTATTACGATTAAACCAATGGCCCAAAATAACCAAATAAATTCCTTATCATCATGATTGAAATACTCTTTAGCGATTTTGAGAACTATTAAAAAAACAAGTACTGTTTGGAAGTAAATTAGAAATAATCCAACTATATAAGCAGTATCATATGGAAATATTCCATACATAAAGTGAAGTATTGGTGAAATAGGAAAATAACGATATGGCATAAAAAACCCCGGATTATAATATAAGGATTCAATATCTTTAAAAATTAGTTGAGATGAAAAATAATAAGCTTGAAAGTCATTAGGCATAAAAAGATAAGGCATATCCCCACTATATTTCAAACATAAGACTACAATTGGATAAATTAGAGGTACCAGTAAAAATATATAAAATGTTATTTTTTTATTCGGGGGAATTACCCCTAATCTCGTAAATACGTCTAGTTTCATTATGATTATAATAAAAATGGATTTTATTAAATAATCTTTATTGTTTTTTGTTAAGATTACTAAAAGATTGTATTTTTAAATAATTATATTTCGATAATTTCCTTAAAAAATCCCTTTATAAAATGTCAAAAATATTTAAAAATAGAATTGATTTAGAGATTTGAATTTGAATGGATCTATCATCTTAATGTTATACGAAAATATTGGGTGTTGGAAAATCCTCTTTTTTATTTGCTGTAATCTTATCTATAGCCATGATAAAATCTTCAAGCGAAATAATTTCAGAATTTCTTCTAATAGCATACATTCCTGCTTCTGTACAAATACCCTTAATTTCTGAACCCATTGCACCTTTAGAAAGAGCTGTTAACCTTTTTATTTCAATATTCTCATCAAAACGTAGATTTCTCATATGAACTTTAAAGATTTCTTCTCTAGCTTTCTCATCTGGTAAAGGAAATTCGACAATTCTATCAAATCTACCTGGTCTTAACAACGCAGGATCTAAGATATCAAATCTATTCGTTGCCGCAATAAATTTTATGTTACCCCGTTGATCAAATCCATCTAACTCACTTAACAGCTGCATTAGTGTTCTGTTAACTTCTCTATCTCCTGAAGTAGCATCTTCCATTCTTACAGAGCCTATAGCATCTAACTCATCAATAAATAAAATTGTAGGGGCTTTTTCTCTCGCAAGTTTGAAAATTTCTCTAACAAATTGAGCACCTTCACCGATGAATTTATGAACCAATTCAGTTCCAACTACTTTTATAAATGTAGCATTCGCTTCATGAGCAACAGCTTTCGCTAATAATGTTTTACCTGTTCCGGGAAAACCATGAAAAAGAACTCCTTTAGGAGGATCTATACCAATTTTTTCAAATAATTCAGGTTTTATTAAAGGTAATTCTATTATCTCTCTAACTTCTTGAATTTGATTATCCAATCCTCCAACATCATTATAAGAAACGTTGATTGGAGGATCTATTACCTCCATTCCTTTTATAAATGGATCAATTTCATTAGGTAAAATTTCCATTACTGCAAAATTTCTTTGGTTTAATGCAACACTTAAGCCAGGAATTAGTTTCTCATTTTGGAGTCTACTGCTAATACTAACAACATAACTTGCATTTGGGGGGCTATTTACAATAGCACGCCTATTTTTATCATCTAGAACATCAATTATATTACCTGCAACTAAAGGTAATTCGCCTAATCGTTCAATTTCTGCTTTAAGACTATTTATATCATAATCTAACTTTGATAATTCCGACTTTAATAAATTTACTTCAGTATCGTAATCTTTTATTTTCTTTTCAAGATATTGAATATATAAAGAAATTTCTTCATGATTCTCCGGTTTCCTGAAATTATTGTTAATTTCCGTTAATCCCATTTTGTTTTAAAAATCTCCTTTTTTAATTCAGGTTAATTTAATCCAATTCTTTTTTCTGCTCCTTCTAAAATTTTTTTTAACATTTCTTTATATGAAATATCAGCATACTTACACATCTTTGCGAGATGTCCATCCCAACACCATCCAGGATTTGGATTGACTTCCAAAAGTTTTGGATTTCCTTCTTTATCTAGACGCCAATCAAATCGTGCATAATCTTGGCATTCCAAACGTTCAAATAAACGTAGAGAACAATTTTCTATAAAATCAACAATATCCTGAGGAAGATTTGCAGGGACAGATTTAATATTCCAATAAGGGGAATTAGGTAACCATTTAGCTTCATACCCACATATTTTTGGTAATTCCGGAGGCAAATTAGAGTAATCTTCTTCTATTATAGGAAGGATAATGTAATTATCAGGGGGATTTCCAATAATTCCTATAGTTAAATCTTTGCCTGTAAGAAATTGCTCGATTAATATAGGTTTATCATAACCGAATTTATTGCGAATTTCGGTGATAGCACTTAATAGTTCCTCCCCATTATAAACTACAGATTTCTGAGTGATCCCAAAGCTTGAATCCCCAAAATTAGGTTTCACAATTGCAGGGAAATATAGAGGTAAATCAATAATTTTATCATGAGGTCTTATAAAAATAGCTTCAGGAACAGGTATTTGTAATTCTTTTGCTATACCTCTCACTAAAGACTTATCATAACAAAAGGCAAGGCATTGAGGTCCAGATCCCGTATACGGAATTCTAAGAATTTCTAACATTGCTGGTATATGTAATTCCTTTCTGGCATCATTAAAATAACCTTCATCACACAGATTGAAAACATAATTAAATTTATTTTGTAAATCTTGTAAATCTTGGATTAACTTATTATGATTATCCAAATATGTAAATGTATAACCTTTGAACTCATTTAATGCAACCTTTAATTGATCTATTGTATAAAAATCATCCTCATCAAAAATATTTGAAGGTTTTAGCACATCTGGTTTATTAGGGTCTCCAAATATAACCACAACCTTTCGATCTGTTGCTTTCGCCTTTTTTTTGATTTCTGACCATTCCTTCTTAACTAGAGCGCTAACTATAATTCTTTTTTCCATCATACCTAAATCTTGATCTCTCTGGGATTCCGGAGTTATTGTTCCGTGAAATTTTATATCATTAAAACCAACTTTCTTTAAAACTTCAGAAATTTGTTCATTTGAATATAACCTTTCAGCATAGAACTGATCCACCAAAACCCCTTTATTCACATGTGTAATTACCTCACGGGATATTAATCTTTGAGCATCTAAAGATAATGTTCTTTCACGACAAACGAAAAGGTTTTGATCAAGCCATTCCCATGAGCGTGGTTGAAAATTGTTTTTTAAATAATTTCCATCAGTAAGATCAATTAAAACTTTTCCCCAAGGTTTTAGAACTCGATATATTTCTTTAAGAACTTGCACATCATCATTTATAGATTCAAAATATCCAAAACTATTGCCCAAAATCATTACAGAATCAAAAAAATCTGAATTATAAGGTAATTTTCGAGCATCTCCTTCTTGAAATCTACATAAAATCCCATTTTTTTTAGCGTTTAATCTAGCTTTTTCAATTAGATATCGGGATCGATCTAAACCGTAAATATTTTCAAAACCTCTCCTGCTTAATTCAATAGAATGCCTTCCTTGACCACAACAAAGGTCTAGAATATAATGTTCTGGTTTAAAATTCATAACTTCTGAAAAAAAATCCACTTCAAATTTAGTTATTTTTTGATCTTCAACTACATCACCATCGGTTTTTAAGTAAAAAGAATTAAAAATTCTTTTCCACCAATCTTTCTTTACATATTCTTCTAAGTTAAGAACTGGTCCTAAACAGACGGTGTTATTTTTTTCTTTCTTTTCAAAAATTCTATTTTTACTAAACTTTTTCTCTATATGGCTCATTTTTTAAGTTTATTAGATTCTTTAATTTTGAAGAAATATAAGAAGAAATCCTACTTTTTTGATGTTTTTTCTTTATGAATCGTATTAAATGATTCTTAATAAGATTCACGCTAATAAAAATATTTTCGACAATTTTAATGTTTCTATGTTTTATCATCAAAAAATTGTAAGATTTTTAATAATATATTGTCAATATTTCATTATTTTTAATAAAGATTAACATCTTTATTTGAGGTTAAATAAAAATTAACTTGTATATAAATATTTCGAAAAAAATTTTCTTTAATTAATTGAAGTTCAAAAAAGGTGTATATTTACTTTTTAATGATATATTTTGTAGAAATTTAAATTGTTTTTATTATTAAATTTTAAGAAATCTATACAAACCGGATTAAAAATAACCCCTTTATTTATTAATTGTTTTTGAAAATATAAGAATTATTTTTTATTGAAATTTAATAATGTGCTGAAGAAAATATATACTATAATTTGGTGTTTTTAAAATTATAAAATAAAAGTAAAAAAATGATATGAACATATCTATTAAAAATTCCATCGAATTTGTGAATTATGTGTTAGCTCCCGAGAATTAAACATGAAATATAATAATCAAGAGCTAAATCATCTTACAATTGTTAAAAATAAGGTTTTCAAAATTCTATTGATAATCATATCCAGTTTTAAATTTTATTCTAATTAAATTAAACTTATTAACTTCAATTGTAATTATCGAAATTAGAAACATTTAAATATAATATAAGTCTTTTATCGTATTTGAAAATATAAGATAAATTTAATCTATTATAATTAAGAAAAAAAAGGAGATAAAAAGATGAATGCGAAAAAGAAAAGTGAAAAGAAGAAATACGATGAAGATGATGATTGGGATGAGGAAGACGAGGATTACGATGAGGAAGATGAGGATTACGATGAAGATTGGGAAGATTATGACGATTTTGAGAGAGATTATTAAAAAATCATAACATTAACGCTCTTAAATTACCCTATTTCATCTTATTCTGTGAAAATATATAAGCTGACTGATTTTTTCTTAATCCTTTGCATATATCATATCTTAAATTGATTTTAAATAATGGAGAATCAAAAAATTTTAGCGATTTTAATTTTAATTGGTGGAAAGAGTACTCGGTTTGGAACTGAAAAAGCTATTATTGAATTATATGGGAAACCATTGATTCTACATCAATTAGAAATTTTATCTAAGTTTAATCTGAATATCTATTTAGTAGCACATTCTCACGAACAGATATATAATCATCAAAAACAAATTGATTTTCCAAAAGGAGTAACTTTCCTTATAGATGATAGAGATATCTTTACATATCCAAAAATTTACAAACCCATGCTGGGAATTTATTCTGGTCTGAAAGAATTGAGAAAATTAAACTTTGAAAAAGCCTTTTTATTATCATGTGATTTACCTTTAATTAAAGCTGAAGTAGTTGAATTAATGATTAATCAATCTTATGGATTTGATTGTTGTATACCAAGGTGGAAGAATGGGTATTTGGAATATTTTTTTGCTATATATCCAGTCGAGAAAGGATTTCAGAGAGCTAAAGAGATATTAATTACTAAAAATTATGGATTATGCAATTTAATTGAAAAGAGTTGGGATATAAATTATGTTTCTGTAGAAAATTCCATTCAACCCTTAGATAAAAATTTAGTAAGTTTGATAAATATTAATGGTCCAATTGATCTTGCTAAAGTAATTAAATTACTTGAGTAATTTTTAGTTATTATAATAGAGATTAATCCAACTAGATAAATTTATTTACAATCGCCAAAATAATGATGCAATCCTCCAATTAAGAGAGTTAATTGAAGAAGATAAATAGATTTTAAAATTATATATAGACTTTAATTTATGAAATTATGCATTTGTAGGAAATTTAGTACGAGGAGGCCTTATTTTTTCTCTTTCTGCCAATTTTTCTGAAAGCTCTTTTTTTAAGTCAGCTAATTTATCTTCATTTACTCTTATTTCTATACTTTTTTCATAAACTTTTTTTATCGTTTTATTTAAAATTTTTTGTTGTCTTAAGCACAAATTTTCTGCTTTTGTTAGTTTTTCATTTGTTGCTGATATTTTTATAAGGTTAGCATAATGTAATTGATTTCTAGCTAGTTTTTCACGTTCTTTAGCAACTTTTAACTTTTCATTGCTAATTTTTAATTCCTCTTCAGCTATTAGTTTATCAAGATATGCAACTTGCCTTTGAACCTCAGCAATTACTTTTTTAATTCCTGCAATTTTTTCATTGTATATGGCATATTGTTCTTCACTTTTTAAATTATTATTGGAAAAATTTAAAATGTCTTTAAACGCTTCTTTCTTCTCGACTAGTTCTTTACTCTTTTCGGCTAATTTTTGTTTAAACTTAGCTAATTCAATTTCATTTTTTACAAGAAGTTCTCGTGCTTTAGCACTCTTTAGCTCTTGTTTAAATGTGATTTTAGAACTATTATAGATTAATTTTTCATTTTCTGCAATTTCTATATTTTTTTGTGCTATTATTTCTAAATTCTCACCATTTTCCATATTAATAATTCCTCTTTTTTTATTTACATCTAATTGAAGTTAATAACATAATTTTGATTACAATTCATAATAATATTGATTGTTACTGAGTACTTTTAGAATTTTAATGCATTTAAAAACTTTTCTATTGTAAAATCTTTCAGTTTTAATTTAATTATGTTAATTACCATTAAATTCAGAGTATTAAAACAATAAAACTCTAAAAATGATATATTTAGAATAATTGGAAAGATTGAGTTTTATAGAAATTAGGATCGAGTAATTTAGAAATAATATTCATTAAAGTTTTTATGATTTTCCTCCTAGATATCATGTTCCTCATTTAATTAATTATATCCATGAATGATCGGTGGTACGATATTTGAAAAAAGCATTCCAAATATTTTAAAAAGTATCATAAAACAGCCAACGATTAATACACTTAAATAATTTTACCAGAAATCTAATCCATGAAGAATTTTAAAAATATAAATCAAGTTAATCTTATCTAAAAAATGATAAAAGATTGTTTAGCTTGTTTATGAAAGAATTATATTTATAAGTTCTTGTTTTTATCTTAAGGGATTTGAAATAGTAATTGATAATATTTAAATATGTTTGTTGTTTATTAAAGAACTTGATAATAAACAAAAATTTAAACAGGTTGAAATAAAGATATTTTAGGAAGTTAAAAACTTAGAACTGAAAATATTGAAATAAGAAAAAATTAAATATAGCTTGATGATCTGGTAAAAGAGAATTAAGATGAATAAATGATAATTATAAAAAGTATGAAAAACGTGAAGGGAGGATTGGATAAATGCAAGATGGTAAAAAACTAAAGGGATGGGAAAAGGAAACCTCAGATATAAAAATAGATCGGGAGAACTTAAAGAAGGAAATTGATAATATTAATGTAACAATTAAAAAGTTACAAATTGAGGTTGAAAGAATTCTGAAAGCGTTAAACATGAAATCTTATGGGGATGAATTAAGAGAGCGAATGGACAAAGCCGAGCATCGGCATTCTAACGAAATAGTATTGTAAGATGCTTGGAATATATTATATTCCTAATTTTTCCCTATTCCTCTCAATATGAACTAACATTGCATCGACGGCTTGAATTGGGTCGGTTTCAACATGTAAGATTCCACCCGTTATATCTTTCAAATCTTGAGTTAAAAGTTTAACTAAATCGACACCACCTGTTACAGTAGGTACAGGGTTGACATAGGTATATAGTCCAAATGCTAAAGCAAATATAGCGTCAATAGTGGCTTTTTGTTCCATATATTCAGGAGCTACAGCTATTACTGGTAAATCTGGAATTGTTATACCACCAAGTGCTACAGAAATTTTACCGATCAAATCGGCAACTCTTCCCGTATCTGTACACGTCCCGTAACTAAGAACTGGAGGAATCCCCAATTTTTCACAAACCGTTTTTAAGCCTGGACCAGCCATATCTTTTGCTTCTAATGAACATAATCCCCCAACTTGTAAAGCACCGTTGCCACATCCCATTGATAATACCAAAATGTCTCGTTTGATTAATTCTTTAGCTACTTGAATGGTATGCACATCTTGACCGTAATCTCTAAGCGTAGTACAAGATATTAATCCAGCAACACCTCGTATGGTACCATTTTTAATAACTTCTAGTAATGGCTCAAGTGTACCTCCGAGAGCAGTAAGAATACTTTCACTTGAGAATCCTACAATAGCTTCATTCATATCTAATTCTGTTATTGGATCAACATTCGAGCGTCGTTCTCTAAAGTTATCAATTGCTAATTGAAGTAGTTTAGCGGCTTGTTCTTCAGCTTTTTCTGGTTTGTAATCAACTCTATCAGTGATACCTTCAAAAGCTACAACTTCAGAAACAGGAATTAATTTAAATTTATATTTCTCAGCATATATTGGATCAATGGGCATACAACAATTCATATCACAAACGAATGCATCAATGCATCCACTTCCCAAAACAGCTTCTTGCATAATCCAATTTCCTGTAAATCCATAAAAAACATCATCCATCTCCCATCTTTGTATCATTTCTTGTCCAGTCTCGATATTTGCGATAATCCTCAAACCTTGAGCACCAACTGCTTTAGCTTTTTCCTGCCATTCAGGTTTTCGAGCAAGCTGAACCATTGCAAATCCTAAGAATGGTTCATGCCCATTTGGAAGTATATTTACATAATCTGGATCTAATACACCTAAATTAACTCTCATTTTATGAG
>JBHLOJ010000196.1:0-3402 GCA_048940605.1 Promethearchaeota archaeon | reverse complement strand
TTCTAAAGTGGGTAATCTCATTGCACCAAAACCCAGCGCAGATACTTGCCATTTGATTTTATCTCCCATTTTTCGATATTTCATAGTGATCACCCAAAAATAATAATTCTTTAGTAAAAACTTTTTCATAAAATTAAAAAATAGAGAGGTACTAAAAACTATAAATTCAAAATTTTGCAGAAAAGTGTTTTAAGTGACTGTTAAATTTTTAGATTTATTACATATTGAAATTACGGTTCCTGATGCTGAAAGAGCTTATCAAATTCTACATAATGTCTTTGGAGCTGAGAAAGTACAAGAAGAATTTGCCGGTTTTTTAGATGGTGAATATAATAAAGTGATTCATGTAGGTCTTGGGGATGTCGTTTTACAATTCATCCAACCATTAGTTAAAGAAGGTTCTTGGTATAATCAATTAAAAACTAAAGGTGCGGGTGTTCATAATTTGACTTTTAGAGTAGAAAGTGCTGAAGAAGCCGCAAAGGAAATGGAAAAGTTGGGAGGTATAGAACCTCTCTTTACTTTTGATTTAGAATGGAAGAATATGATTCCTGCTCAAATGTTAAAATCAGAAGTGGGAAAAGTATTTATGATGAATGCTATGGAGAAACTTGGATTTCACTTAGAATTCGGTGATAGTCCTGTAAAAGAAGGACTCAATGTATTTCCTCAAACTCGCTACGCAACCGGTCGAGATGAATTAATAGGTAGTGTATCTCCAATGATGCATATTGAATTAGTTACACCAGATATAGAGAAGACTTACGAATTATTGCATAAAGTCTTTGGTTCTGAAAAAGTGGAAATCGAGTTTGCTAACTTCTTAGACAATCCTGCTTCGCGTTGTATGCATGTGAATTTGAGCAACGTAGTACTTCAGTACATCCAACCAATGGTTAAGATTCCAAATGAATTTGGCAGTTGGTATAACCTTTTAGAAAAAAATGGATGTTATGTGCACAATATTACCTTTGTTGTTGATGATCTTGATGATGTAGTTGAAAAATTTAAAAAGGAGGGAATTGAACCGCTCTTTACCTTGCCTCTTCAATGGGAGAAACTCAATGAAAATATGAAATCTAAAATAAAACCAGTACACATGATGAATACATTAGATCAACTAGGATTTCACATGGAATTTGGTGAAATCCCAACAGAAGAGGAACGCAAGGTCTTTTCGGAATTATTATATACTGATTTAATGCAAAAATAAAAAATTTTAGAGAAGTGAATAAAAAAAATGATGTATCAAATATTTGATGAAGATTGGTTAGCAGCTTTAAATACTTTTGAAAAAATAATGGTGTTATTAATACTCTACCTGATCTTACTCCTTTTAATGGCAATATTCCTGAAAATAGCATTAAGTTTTTTCAGTAAAGCAAGACGCACAGATTTTGGTGAGGTATTTTTAACGTCTTTTCTAATAACTATCGCCTTTGCATTATCATTTATACTTTTAGGAGGATTAGCTGCTTGGATAGTAGCCTTAATTATCACTTGGATAATTATAAGCATACAACATAACATAGGTTTCTTAAGTGCGATTGTAGTTA
Organism: Promethearchaeota archaeon; assembly: GCA_048940605.1. GTDB lineage: Archaea > Asgardarchaeota > Lokiarchaeia > Sigyniarchaeales > SOKP01 > Loki-b32. The sequence continues at coordinate 1,846 of JBHLOJ010000196.1, read as the reverse complement.
CCGTATTAGCATTTATAATCTATATAATTGTTGCGATTATTATCGGTGTAATTATAGATGTTACAATACTAGTATTACCATGGTAATATTTTTTTTTTCTTTATTATATATTAATGTGACTTCATATCATGAATACAAAACCAAATATTATAATATTTAATCCTGACCAGTGGCGTGGAGATGTTTTAGGTCATTTGGGGAATCCTGCTGCAGTAACACCCAATCTTGATAAGATGGTCGAGAACGATGCCGTTTCTTTTAGTAATGCTTTTTGTCAGAATCCTGTATGCACTCCCAGTAGATGTTCTTTTATGACTGGTTGGTATCCTCATGTAAGAGGGCATAGAACTATGTACCATATGCTTCATTTGGAAAAGGGTGAACCTAACTTAATGAGAATTCTAAAAGAAAATGGATATTTCATTTGGTGGAGTAAAAGGAATGATTTAATATCGGCGCGGGATAATTTATTAGAACATTGTGATATATCCTATTGGCCTTCAATAGAAGATCTAAAACGATGGGGGCATAAATGGATGCCAAATCTACATGTTTATGAGAAATGGCGAGGAGAGCCTGAGAGTGATAATTACTATAGCTTTAATGCAGGTAAATTAGATACGAAAGGGAGTGATATCTATTTTGATTTTGATTGGGCAATGATTTTAGGAGCCATAGATTTTATCCAAAAATATGATGGAGATAAACCTTTTTGCATGAATATAGCATTAAGCTATCCACATCCACCGTATGGAGTTGAAGAACCTTGGTTTAGCATTACTAATCGTAAAAAGTTTCCACCCCGTAAAAAAACACCAAAGGACTGGTCTGGAAAACCATTATTATTAAAAGGCATATACGAACGACAAAAACTTCAAGGATGGACTGAAGATCGATGGAATGAACTTAGAGCAGCATATTACGGAATGTGCGCTCGTCTTGACTATCAGTTTGGGTTATTAATTAAGGAACTTAAAGATAAAAACTATTATGATGACAGTGCGATCTTTTTCTTTTCAGATCATGGTGATTTTACCGGAGACTATGGGTTAGTAGAGAAAACTCAAAATACATTTGAAGACTGTCTTACAAGAGTACCGTTCATCATCAAACCCCCGAAAAATATTGGAGTTAAACCAAGAGTAAGTGATGCTCTAGTTGAATTAATCGATTTCTCTGAGACTGTATTTGCTTTGATGGGTTTAAATCCCAACTATTCACGTTTTGGTAAAAATTTAATACCATTACTTCAAGGGAAAACTGAAAATCATCGAGATACTGTTTTCTGTGAAGGTGGGAGACTCTACGGTGAACGACATGCCATGGAATTGGAAGCTACATCTTCTTTAACTCCAAGTGGTTTATATTGGCCTCGTTTGAGTTTTCAAATAACTGATGATGAACCTTATCACGGGAAAGCTGTTATGTGTAGAACATATGATTTCAAATACGTTCGACGTCTTTATGAAAAAGATGAACTCTATGATTTAAATAATGATCCAGAAGAAATGAATAATATTATTGATGACTCAAATTATGAAGATATACTTATCGATTTGAAAGAAAGAATGTTAACATGGTTTATAAGGACTGCGGACGTAGTACCCTTTGAGACAGATCGGAGATTTTGAAAAAAAGAAAAATAAAATTAAGGATTGTTTTTAATAAACTTTATCATAAGTTCGGCAAGTTCAGGTCCCTTATCCTCTTGTACAAAATGTGCTGCATCTTTAATTGTCGTATGATTTTGTTCCTTAGCCCCTGGCACATACTGTTGCCAAAATCTATCTCCACCACGAGTAACTGGATCACTATCCGAAAATGCAGTTAAAAATGGTTTTTTCCA
>JBHLOJ010000195.1:0-3437 GCA_048940605.1 Promethearchaeota archaeon | reverse complement strand
TTATTTAATAATGTAATGTTGCCTTCTCTATTTAATGCAACAAGGATAACACCAGCTAAATCTAAATAATTTTTCAATCTATTTTTAGATTTGTCTGTTGGCTCTTGAATTATTGTTTCACCTCGTAAAGTAGAGATTTAATTAACCAATATGGTTTTTTTTTTACTATTTACAATATTGTTAACGAGTTTTTAAACGTTTGCTCGATGATATTAGTGTATAATCATAATATCTGTTATATTGAGTCTTTCTTAAAAAAGTGAAAATAATATAAAATTTAGCCATCATTTAACCCTAAAATAATGCTACGGACCTTTCCACCGCCAGTAATATGTTCTTCTTGTCTAGAACTCATTTCATATCTTCACTTAATAAAAAAGGTAATAGTAATAAGCTATCTAAAAAATCTATACTTGAAAAAAATTACTTAATTACTTTAGATTATATGTAAACCAATAACAATAAAAAAAAATTCAAGACTTTGAAATGAGTAATTTAGATATAAAAGAGATTAAAGAATTATTGGAAGAATTTCCATTAAATCAAGATAAAGAGATTATTTCAAAATTTTTAGCAGGGGAAAAACTCTCTCAGAGAGAAATTCTACGTGCTTTTCATATGTCATTTCCACTTTTTACTCTTGTTATATTGAATAAAAGATTTAAAATCAATAAAGAAATCGCTAAAGATGAGTGGTCTAAAGCTAACATACAGAAATTAGATAATGTGGGAACAATTAAAAAGTTGAGAATTCTACCATTAATGGATTTTCATGGAGAAAGCAATTTTTTCACAGAAAAGGGCGTTTCTTATTTTATCAAAGCTGATAATATTGGTTTATTATTTGATACAGGCTTAAATTCTAAAGATGAACACCCTTCCCCACTCCTTAAGAACATGGAAGCTTTAGGAATCTCCCCAAAAGACTTCAAGTACATTTTTATTTCCCATTTGCATGGTGATCATGTAGGGGGTGCTAAATGGGCTAGAAATAGAACTTTCTCACTTTCAGGAGAACAACAAAATTTAAGTCATGTGAACGCGTTCACCCCTGTTTCAATGAACCATCCAACTGCTACTATTAACCAAGTGAAGGATCCTACTGTTATTGCCAATGGTATCGTTTCAATTGGTCCGATCCAGAACCCTATGTTTTTCTTTGGAGCAACTTTTGAACAAGCTTTGGCAATAAACGTGGAAGGAAAAGGTATAGTAGTTGTTGTCGGCTGTGGACACCAAGGAATCCAAAAAATAATTGACCGCGTTGAAGCTCTTTTTGATGTTCCCATTTATGGTATTATTGGTGGGTTACACTTACCTATCCCAAACTTTCCAGGTGAGGATACCACTTGGTCAGGACTGCCTATATATAAGTTTATTATGACAAGAAGACCTCCATGGAAACCATGGCAAAAAGATGATGTAGATTTTACATTGGATTACCTTAAAGCTAGAAATCTTAAACTTGTATCATTATCTCCCCATGATAGCAGTATGGAGAGTATCCTTACTTTTAGGGAGACTTTCAAAGAAGCTTATACTGAAATAAGGGTTGGTAAGACTATTAATATATAATATTAACATCGATGAAATCTATGAAATATAAAACAAGTGAAAAAGAATTAATAAAACAGAAAAATAAGCTTTTTTCTAAATTGGCTTTAGCGGCAAAACAAGCAAAGGATAGTGGAGGGAAACCATTTGTTTTTCATTTCCTAACTACATTACGATGTAATTGTGATTGTGAGTCTTGTCTTTGGAAAGATAATTCAGCCAAAAATGAGTTGTCGCTAGAAGAAATCAAGCGTATCTATTTAGAAGCTAGAGAGGCGGGATTTTTTATAAGCATACTTTGGGGAGGTGAACCTACCCTACGTAGAGATATTACAGATATAATAAAATTCGCTAAACATGAAGCTGATTTTGCCTTTATAGGAATGGTTACTAATGGTTATCTTATTCCTAAACGTATCTCCGAATTTGGGAATGACCTCGACCTTATTCTTATGTCTCTTGATTCCCCTTTACAAGAAGAGCATGATCAAATTAGAGTTTTGCCTGGATTGTATGAGAAGATAATGGAAGCTGTGGAGATAATTAAAAATGATTATCCTCATATCTCTTTACAATTCAGTTTTTCTATTAGCAAATATAACATTCATCGTGTAGATGAGATGATTGCGCTTGGGGATAAATTGGAGATTCCCATAGCATTTAATGTGATAAATACAGTACGCCATTATTCAACGGGGGATGTAGATGAAAAAGGACAACTTTCCGCGACTGACCAACAAATAAGTGACGCTTTCTCAAGAATATTGGAATCTAAAAGGAAAGGCTCTCATATATTAAATTCAGAAATGTATTTAAAACATTTTATCGGAGGGAAAAAAGCTTATCGATGTCATGCCAGAAAAGTCTTCATGTATGTTAATTCCAATGGTGATATTGAAGATTGTTTAAGATTAGATAAACCAATCGCTAATCTACGAGAGATTTCCGTTAAAGAAGCTGTGAATTTACCACGTTTTCAACAATTTTTAAAAGATACAGAAAATTGTTATAGTTGCAATTCCCCTACTATGATTGATACAAGTTATGTATGGGAAGATTTTAGTTTAATAACGAGATCTGGGGGAATTTCTTTTGGTTAAAAAAGAATTTCAATCAAATGCAGGTAATTTAGTGTATTACAAATTTATTGGGGAAAAAAAGGATGTAATTATACTGTATATTCATGGTTTAGCTCCCATAACATCGTTGTTTATTGAGCGATTTACTCATCAACATGATGAATACTCACTTTCTGAATACTCCTGGATAGTTCCCCATCTGATAGGATTTGGTGAATCTGAAAAACCTGATAAACTTGAAGTTTACAGTATGGAAAATCAAGGTCAATATCTATATGATCTCTTACTTTTTGAAAAGATTCATGAGGTTATAATAATGGCTCATTCCATGGGGGGTCCCGTGGCAATTTCCCTAATTGATAAAATCAAAAATCAGTTAAAAGAGGAAATTCAAGTAAAAGGTCTATTTTACCTTGAGGGGAATCTTGATATAAATGATACATTTTTTTCTTCAACTATTGCTCAATATCCTTTTGAAGAGTTTAAGAATATATTTAGTGATTGGGTTGAGGATACAATTAACCAAATTAAGCTTGATTTTAGTAATAATGGTCCCTATTCCATCTGGGGGTCAGCTTATGATTTGGTAACGTTATCCGAGGGAAACCAGTTACTTCCCCGACTAGAAAAGTTAGTTAATTTTCCAGTCTATTTTATATTTGGAGAGAAGAATAAAGGAAGATTCAGTTCAGAAGAACTAGTTAAAAATCAAAATTTACCTGTTATTTATATACCTAACACAGGTCATAATATGTTTTTAGAAAATCCGCAAGAATTTTGGAAAATTTTTAAGGGTTTGCTTAG
>JBHLOJ010000194.1:2133-3438 GCA_048940605.1 Promethearchaeota archaeon | reverse complement strand
TTGATTTTTTGGAATATTTTGTAGAGGATGATGAGACTAAAATTATAGCACTCTATGTAGAAAACATAAAAAGCAAGACCATTGGTCAAAAATTTTTGAAAGTAGTTAAAGAATTAACAATGAAAGGAAAACCGGTAATTTTATGGAAAGTGGGAAGCGGTGAAGCTACAAGAGAGACTATTATGTCTCATACTGGAGGTTTAGCGGGTTCCTTAAAAATATGGGAATCAATAGCAAAGCAAACTGGAGCATTAATGGTTAAGGATTCTAATGAATTAATTAACTTGGTTATGGCATTTCAGCATATCAGTAGTATGCCAATGGATAGAAACATGGGGATCACAACAGGTGGAGGGGGGGCTTCAATTGAGACAACAGATACGTTTGAAAGGTACAATCTAAAAGTTCCTAAACTCGCACCAGAAACTATTGAGAAATTTGGGGAATTTGTGCCAGATGTAAACACAATCTTTAGAAATCCTCTTGATTTGGGAGGTAGCATGGGAAATCCAAAAATTTTTTATAAAACCCTTATAACTTTAGATTCAGATCCAAGTATATCTGCTGTGATTTTTATAAAAGCATATGACTTCAATCATATTTTTCTCAAAACAATAAAACGGGCATATAATGACATGAAAAAACCACTAATTTGTATTGCATATAAAATTGTTGATGACACCAGCGATTACGCAAATAAAATCTTGTTCAAAAGAGAACTGTTCAAATTAAGAGTTCCTGTATTCGAATCAGTAGAATTAGCTGCAAAAGCCTTGGATAAATTGTGTACTTTCCGAGAGTTTCAAAATGTATACAATCCTCAAATATTGTTTTGTTGACTTTTATCTGTTTTATTAAAGTTAAATGTACAAAAAAGTGAAGTTTTATATACAAGGAAAATCAACTATCAATAACATCGAAATCTAATTAAATTAATAAAAAACAAGAGGTAATAAGATTATGCCATTTTTTTTCTTAACAGCGTATTATCCTACTCATTTAATACCAGATGTAGTAAGAGCTTGGTATGGAGGTAGAAAAAAATTTCCACCCTCTGATTTTCCTGGAGAAGTTTGTGTAGAAGTTGCCTCAAAAGCAACCCAAAAGGGAATAGAAACGGTTTCTGTCTATAAATCCACTACAGAGAAAACTGGAGATGCTTTGGTTTGGCTTATGAAATCTGTAGTTGTCTATCAAGCTATTAAAGGATTTGAATACGCAATAGAGACATATTCTACTATGGAAGAAAGTTTAGAATCAATTGGAATGAAAATGCCGGAATAATTATAGTTAAATAATATACTC
>JBHLOJ010000194.1:0-2033 GCA_048940605.1 Promethearchaeota archaeon | reverse complement strand
GAAAACTTGAAGAAGCTTTAACAATTTTAGGTAAATTCTATTACGAATTCATAAATATTGAAGGATATGAATATACAATCAGGATTTGGTATACATTTCAAGAAGCTGTAGCAGTTGCAGGAATACAATTACCGGAATAATCAAAAATTTATTTTTTTTTTAAATCATATTTTTTTTTAGATAAAATTGTAAAATTTTAAATGGAGGCAAATTAACTATAACTTACCACGAAATCTAATTTTAATACCCAAAAAAAAATAAATGGAGGTAGATAATATGCCATATTTAGTTTCATTTGTAAAATACCCAAGCCATTTTGGAACAAAAATTGCACAAAAATATCTTGAACTCCTGCAGAAATTTCCTCCTGATGATTCAATAGTAGAGCTTATTATACCCTCAGCAGTAAAGGTAACAGATGAGGGAATAAGAGTTATGAGTGTATCGCGAGTGAAAAAAGGAAAATTTGATGAAGCATGGAAACTTGCAATTGACCAAAGGGCGTTTTTCTTAGACGTTGAAGGATATGAAGGTTCTATTGAAGTTTGGGCAACTATTCAAGAGGCATTGGCAGCGGTGGGAATGAAACTTCCTTAATCTAAATTCAAATAAAAACTATTTTTTTTTAATATTATCTAAAAATTTCCATAATGAATTTCTCTATATTACCTCTGGCTTGTTGACTTTCAGGGATTTTTAATTTAGAAGACAAAAGAATATAATTTTGCTATAATTATTGTGTATTAGGAATTAATATTCCTATTTCAGAATAAAAATACAGAATAAAGGGATCGAAGCTTGACAACATTGATGAAAACTGCTAGAAACGGAAATGCTAACGAAATTATGGAAGTTGTTGCTCAAAATGAACAGGTAGGTTTAGAGTTTATAAGAAAAGGGATTAAAAGTGGAAGAATCATAATTCCTAAATCAAATCGTCGAGAGCTAGAGACGCCTATAGGTATTGGAAAAGGATTATTGGTAAAGATTAATGCTAATGTGGGTTCATCAAAAACAGTATTTAATATCGATGAAGAAGTAGAAAAAGCTAAAACTGCCGTTCAATTTGGAGCAGATACCGTAATGGATTTAAGTACCGGTATTACTGAAGCAGATATTATTGCAATTAGGAAAAGAATACTTGATGAAGTCAAAGTTCCTTTAGGTACAGTCCCTATTTATCAGACAGCACTAAGAGCTCTTGAGAGTAAAGGAGCTATTATCCATATGGATGAAGATGACATGTTCAATGTAGTGGAAGACCAAGCGAAAGAAGGTGTTGATTTCTTCACCATTCACGTTGGAGTAACACAAGAAATTGTTAAATTTCTGATAAATCATCCAAGATTAATGGGAGTTGTATCTAGAGGAGGAACGTTCTTAGCATCATGGATCTTAGAAAATGAATTGGAAAATCCCTTTAACAGAAGATATGATTATTTACTTGAAATGGCGCAAGAATATGATTTCACTCTTTCTCTTGGTGATGGGATGCGACCGGGCAGTATTTTTGATTCTACAGATTTTGTCCAAGTTCAAGAATTACTCGAAATTTCTAAATTAGTGAAGAGAGCTTGGGCTGCTGATGTCCAAGTTATGGTTGAGGGACCAGGTCACATACCTGCTAATGAAGTTGAACGAAATATCAAAATGCAGAAATCATTATGCGATGAAGCACCTTTTTATGTATTAGGTCCGCTTGTTACGGATATTGCCCCAGGTTATGATGATATTGTCGGTGCTATAGGAGGAGTACTTGCGGGATTAGCTGGGGCTGATTATTTATGTTATGTGACTCCATCTGAACATTTAGGGCTACCTACGAAGGATGATGTCAAAAGAGGTGTTATTTCATCCAAGATTGCTGCTCATGCAGTTAACATCGCACGTTATGGAAAACGAGCTTCTACGTGGGATTACAAGATGGATATTGCTAGAAAAGAACTCAATTGGGAAGGTATGATTAAACAAGCGATTGATCCCGAATTAGCCAGAAAAATTCATTATCGCAATGGTTGCGCTGAAGATGATGA
>JBHLOJ010000089.1:0-14364 GCA_048940605.1 Promethearchaeota archaeon | reverse complement strand
ACTTTCTTGTAGTTTGGTTAGAGCTTTTAAAAGAAGCAATGCTTGAGATCGTTCATCAGGACCTAAATATCTTAACTTCTTTCCGATAAAACTTAAAAGGAGATTCTCTTCTTGGAAATATAAGTATAAATTGTTATTTTTTCTAATGGAATAAGATAAGCAAAACGTTTCCCTTATACATGAGCATAACTCATATATCTTTTGTGGAGTAAGACCTTTATTAATCTGTTTTTTTGTGTATTCTATTATTTTTTCGAAAAGTAATAAGAAATTTACCAATCTAATCAAACATAATATAAGTATAAATATAAATCTAAAATTTACCTAACTTCTTCATAAAGTCAGCACCTGCTTTCCCACCAGGTAATCCAGGCATTCCTGGAAACCCTTTACCTTTCTTTTGCATTTGAAGGAATCTCTTCATAAATTTCTTCATCTGTCCGTATTGGTCGAGCATTTTATTAATTACTGAATAATCTGTACCTGAACCAATTGCGATCCTTCTTTTTCTTGTTTTTTTAATAATTTTAGGCTCCATTTTTTCTTCATGGGTCATTGAGTCTAATACAATTCTCCATCTTTCGAGATTACGTTCTGCATCGTCTTTTAAAGCGTCGGGTATGTTTCCTCCGCCCATCATGGATAATATTTGCTGGAATTTTCCTACTTTCTTAATTTGAGATAGCTGGAGGTACAAATCTTCGAGGGTGAACTTACCATGCATCATACGTTTAATGGTTTCCTCATCTGGAACGATTTCTGCTTCCTCAACTTTTTGGATTAATGATTCAATATCGGGTATACCAAGTAGGGTTCCCACAAATTTAGATGGTTCAAATTCTTCGAGATCATCGATTTTTTCTCCGATACCTATGAATCTAATCCCTGCATTTGTAGCTGCACATGCGGATAAAGCACCACCACCTTTAGCGGTTCCATCTAATTTTGTAACAATTATCGAGCCAAGATTAGTCGTTTGATCAAATGCTACAGCTTGATTGTATGCCTGTTGCCCTAGGGTACCGTCGATCACCAAACAAATTTCGTTTGGTTTTAATTTTTGTTCGAGAATAGCCATTTCTTTCATTAATTCTTTCTCTTCTTTATGTCTGCCTGCAGTGTCTGCAATAATCAAATCATTTCCATCGTTTATTGCTTTCTTAGTCTCTTGAACTGCAATTCTAATAGCATTTTTTTCATTCGGATTTCCATAACATTTTACTCCAATTTGTTCGGTCAACTGAACCAATTGTTCATAAGCACCAGGTCGCCAAGTATCAGTTGTTAGTGCAGCTACTTTATATCCTTTACTTTTATAATATTTAGCTAATTTACCGATCGTAGTTGTCTTACCAGATCCTTGGATCCCAACAAGTAAAATAACATTCTTTTTCCCAGGCTTGATTCGAATCGGAGTTGGTCTTCCCCCCAACAGGTTTATAAGCTCATCATGTATTAATTTTATCACAAAATCTTTCCGTTTTGCCTTTTGAAGTTTTGTATTTGTCGCTTCTTTTTTGATATTTTCTGTCATCTGGAAAACTAACTCAACTTTTACATCAGCACTTAAGAGACTTCTTTGAAGATCCTGAATAAGAGCATTAATTGCGTCTTTATCAACTATTGGGAGACGTCTAATTCTACGTATCGCATTATCTAATTGTCTTCCAAGTTTTTCTAAAACCATTAAATCTTTACTCTAAATTTTTTAATTTATAATTGGAATAGTTCTCAAAAACTAATATTTTTTTTTGAAAAAAGATAATATATCATAAAAGAAATGTCAAAATTAATTAAAAATATTTTGAATAAAAATAACCAAACAAAGGTGGAAATATAATTGTCTATTAGAAGAACAGAGATACAAAAGTTAAAATCAGGACAGTTTATTATGGTTGATGAAGAACCTTGTATTATAAAGAGCACAGAGCGCTCTAAAAGCGGCAAACATGGACACGCTAAAGTCAGAGTTGTGTGTGTTGGTCTTTTTGATAATAATAAACGCTCACTTACCATACCTTCAGGCCATATGGTTGATATTCCTGAGATCATAAAAGGTAGTGCTCAAATCAATTTTATAGATGATACCATGATCAATATTATGGATTTAGAATCTTATGAATCTTTTGATGTTGAGTGGCCAAAAGAAGAGGAATTAGTAAAGAAATTGAAAGATCTTCAGGCACAGCCTAATAAAATATCCACTGCACAAGTAGATTATTGGACTCTTGCTGGAAAGACACTTTTAAATAGAGTTTTTACTAACTAGACAAACTTTAAAATTTAAAATAAGTCTTATCGTTAAAAATTTTCTCCAAAATATCTTTTATTTTTTTAATAAGTATATATAAGGATTTAAAATTTAATAAATAAAAGGTGCTAAATCATGGAAAAAAAACCTATAGCTATTGCGTGTAGATTAGATTCAGAAAAAGCAATCAAATTAGCAAAAAGGATTTTTGAGTTCTTAGTTCAAAAGGGAGAAGTAGTCTATTTAGAAACGAGAATTGCTCCTAAAATTTTTGTACATAATGGTATGGATTTAGCAGAGATGAATGCTGATAATATAAAATTCATAGTTATAATAGGTGGAGATGGATCAATTTTACGAGTTTCTAGTGGGTTATCACAAAAGGATCCACCTCCTATTTTAGGTGTAAATGTTGGTTCCATAGGTTTTTTAGATGAATCAAATGAAAGAACTATCTTCAAAGATTTACTCAAAGCATTGAAAGGTGAATATGAATGTGAATTATGTTATAAAATCACTCCTTATATAGTTAAAAATTCTGAAGAAATTAGGTTGAATAACGCTCTGAATGAGATTTTAATAGTATCTTCAAAGAGTTCTAAGGTTTTACAAGTATCGATAAGAGTTAATGGAGTGTTCCTGAACCGTAGCTATTTGGATGGTGTAATAATTTCTACATCAACAGGCTCTACTGCTTATAATTTAAGTGCAGGGGGAGCAATTGTTAATCCTAATATGGAAATTATGCAGATAACACCCGTAAATAGTTTTGCAGGGTCAGGACTCAAACCACTTATCCTCCCTATAGATTCTATTATTGAAGTTGAGCTCCTACGTCCCCGATTAGATGCTAAAATAGTCATAGATGGACAAAAAACTATTAAGAAAATAGCACCTAATACTAAAATTAGAATTCGAAAGGCAAATTCTCATAATAAATTTATTCGATTTAGTAAAAGTTATTATTCACGCTTAAGAAAGAAAATTCTCTCTACAGTAAGAATACCTATTGATGATTCACCAGAAGAATAGTAATATGAAAGAAAAATTACCAATTTTTATTTTTGATACTAATATTTTCCTCACTGGTATTGATTTTAATTTATTTAACGGAATAATTTATACAACCCCGAAAATTATTGAAGAAATTAAAGTAAGAAAATATGAAGATAAAAATAGAAATATACTAAATAAAATTGAAGCGGCAGCCAACAGCAAAAAATTAATTATAACTAGACCCTTAGAAAAATATCTTTACATGGTAGAACAGAAATCCAAAACAACAGGGGATTATCAGGCATTATCCGAAGCAGATAAAGAATTAATAGCGCTATCTTTAGAAATAAGAGAAGAGCACAATGAGAATGCTAAAATTTATTCTAACGATTATTCAATTGAGAATGTATGTTCTGAAATAAATATCCCTTTCGCCTCCTTGTATAAGAATGGTATTGATTCAAAAATTATTTGGGAAATATATTGTCCTTTTTGTAAGAGTATACATAAACCAGAAGACTTGAATAGATTATGTGAGAAGTGTGGATCTAAACTGAAAAGAAGACCAAAACTAATATAATATATTAGTGTTAATTATATAAATTGTATCATATATTATTATCGAAGATGAAAAATTAGGATAAGCTGCTAATATGGGCATTAAAATAAATGAATTAGTAAATGAAGTCAAACGTACCATAACATTTGAAAATCTGTTTAAAAAAACCATTGCGATTGATGCGTTTAATACAATTTATCAATTTTTAGCGATAATTCGTCAACGAGATGGTACTCCATTGAAGGATTTTCAGGGAAACGTAACATCACATTTATCTGGACTATTTTATAGAAGTATTAACTTCTTAGAGCATAATATAAGACCTATTTATGTTTTTGATGGTATACCTTCTGAATTAAAATTAGATACAATTAAAGAGCGGAAAAAAGTTAAGGAGGAAGCTCATCAGAAGATGATTGAAGCTCAAGATGCAGAAGACTTTAAAGAAGCAAGAAAATTTGCTCAATTTACCTCCAAACTTGATGAGAGTATGGTTGAAGAAAGCAAGAAATTGATTGATTCCATGGGCATTCCGATAATTCAAGCTACTTCTGAAGGAGAAGCTCAATCTGCTTATATGGTAGAAGTTGGAGACGCGTGGGCATGTGCTTCTCAGGATTATGACACATTATTATTTGGAGCAGAGCGTTTAATTCGTAATTTCGCCATTAGTCGAAGTAGGAAAGTAAAAGATACAACCGTGACCATAGATATAGAGTATATTTCGCTATCAAAATTCTTAAAAGGTTTAGGAATAAGCCGAGAACAGTTAGTTGAAATGGGTCTCTTAATAGGAACTGATTTCTTCCCTGGAATTAAAGGAATTGGTCAGAAAACCGCTTTAGATTTAATCAAAAAACATAATTCTTTAGAAAATATCTTGAAAAGTAATGTTAAAGTAGCAAATAAGGAGATCAATTTAGATCCAAAATTAATAGAACATGTTAAGAGCATATTTTTAAATCCTGATGTTAAAAAAGATTATATTTTACCGAAACCCAAAAAGATCAATTTTGAAAGAATAGAAGAATTACTAATAGAACAGCATAATTTTTCAAAACAAAGAGTTAATAATGCTTTAGAAAGATTGAGAAAATTAGATTCTAAAAAAACTCAAGTTTCTTTAGACGATTTTCTTAAGGTATAAATATTTAACGAAAAAGAAAAACTTTTACAAAATTAATAATTAGTAAATTTGAGAATAATATTTTTATCAAAATGAATAATTATGTCATCTAAGGACGATACTGAAAAAGAGGACAAGCCGGCTGGTGAAAGTAATACCCCAAGTGTGGTGTTACGAGTACAAAAAGCTAAAAAGAGGGATATTGGGAAAAGTATCATAAGAATCGATCAAAAAACAATGGAAAAATTAAACATTCAAACAGGTGATGTTATCGAGGTTATTGGTAAAAAACAAAGCGCAGGTATTGCGTGGCCAAGTTATCCTCAAGATAATGGTTTGGGAATTGTTCGGGTGGATTCCAGATTACAGAAGAACACAGGAACACGGATTGATGATACTTTAGAAATTCGCAAGGTGAAAGCAGAACCTGCTCAAAATATAGTTTTAGCCCCATCTAGCGTTAAAATAAGAAATAATCCTAGGTTTGAAAGTTTCGTGAAAAGAAAATTGCTTAATTATCCAGTTACACTTGACGACTATATTTTCATATCTATAGGTATCAGCAGAGAAATTACTTTTAAAGTAATTAGTATGAGACCTAATGAAGTTTGTCAAATAAAACAAGACACAATACTCAATATTAGTGAAAAAATTACTGAAGATGTTGATGCAGGAGTCGGTTATATAACATATGAGGATGTTGGTGGATTAGATAGAGAAATCCAAAGAGTACGAGAAATGGTTGAATTGCCTTTACGCCACCCCTCACTATTTAAACGCTTAGGTATTGATCCTCCCAAAGGAGTTTTACTAAGAGGTCCACCTGGTTGTGGAAAAACTCTACTAGCTAGAGCGGTTGCTAATGAAAGTGAAGCACATTTCATATCTATAAATGGTCCAGAAATTATGAGTAAGTTTTATGGAGAATCTGAGAAGAAATTACGTAAACTCTTTATTGAAGCAGAAGAGAAAAGTCCATCAATTATCTTTATTGATGAGATAGATGCAATTGCTCCAAAAAGAGAAACGGTTACCGGTGAAGTGGAACGAAGAGTAGTTGCTCAACTTCTAGCTTTAATGGATGGTCTACATGGTAGAGGAAAAGTAATAGTTATTGGGGCAACTAATCGACCTAATAGTCTAGATCCTGCTTTGAGGAGACCTGGTAGATTTGATCGTGAAATTGAAATAAAAGTACCGAATGAAAAAGGAAGGTTAGAAATTTTTCAAATACATACACGGAATATGCCTCTTGATAAGAAGATATCTTTAAATGAATTTGCCCTCATAACTCATGGATTTGTAGGAGCAGATATTTCTGCTGTGTCTCGAGAAGCAGCAATGTCGGCTTTGCGAAGATATTTACCTAAAATAGACTTAGAATCTGAAATCATAGATCCAGAATTATTAGAGCAAATTGAAGTCACTAAAAATGATTTTGAGGAAGCTTTAAAAGAGGTCTTACCTTCTGGAATAAGAGAAGTATTTGTAGAAGTTCCAAATGTGACATGGGATCAAGTAGGTGGTTTAGAAATGTTAAAACAGCAGTTAGTTGAGGCTGTTGATTGGCCTTTATCAAATCCATCAATATTTAATCGCATGGGAATAAGACCCCCGAAAGGTATATTGCTTTATGGCCCACCTGGTTGTGGTAAAACATTACTCGCAAGAGCAGTAGCAACTGAGAGTAAAGCTAATTTTATTTCAATAAAAGGACCAGAACTTTTATCAAAATGGGTAGGAGAAAGTGAGAAAGCTATTAGAGAAGTATTTAGAAAAGCAAAGATGGCAGCACCTTGCATTATATTCTTTGATGAATTCGATTCCATAGCACCAAGTCGAGGTAGACATACTTCTGATTCTGGTGTGTCAGAAAAAGTCCTTTCTCAGTTCCTTACAGAATTAGATGGATTAGAAGTGATGAAAGATATTGTTGTAATTGCAGCAACAAACCGCCCTGATATTTTGGATCCAGCATTAATCAGGCCTGGAAGAATTGATCGCATTTTATTAGTTCCTGCGCCACAGGAGGAGGCAAAACTTGAAATTTTAAAAATATTCACTAAAGATATGCCTCTTGCTTCAAATTTACAATTAGAAAAGATGGTAGAATTAACTGATGGATTTTCTGGTGCCGATATAGAAACTTGGTGTCGTGAAGCTGCGATGATAGCTCTTAGAGAGAATATCAGAGCAAGAAAAGTTACATTGGAACATTTTAAAGAAGCTAAAAAAGATGTTCATCCTACTATTACAAAAGAAGTAATAGATTGGTATGAAAAATTCGGTGAAAAATTGAAAAGTCGAAGAATTGAAGAATCAAAAGAAGATAGATTATTTGTATAAATTTCCTAAAATTAATTAGAAATTAGACATTTATCATTTTATATTTCTTTTAAAAACCAATAATGGTGAACCAAAATCGAAGTTCATAGATGGAATCAAAAACCAATAATAAATTCATTAATCGATATCCTCATAAAAAATAAAGGAGAAATTTTAGATAAACGTCTTGAAGAACTGCTTAAAAAAGAATTTCCTTATATCAATTCCTTAATTTTAGAGGAAATCTTTATGAAGTTGGAAAGTATGGCAATAATAAACGTATTTCGCGTTTCCAAGAATAAGAAGATGATAGTCTTTAATAAACGTAATACTGCGATAAGGGAAGGATTAATAAGTGATTTACCTTAATTGTCTATTTTCCCAATTTAAACAAACTTGAGCTAATGAAATATCCTCTGTCTTTGATCTATAATTCCTTTCTCTAATATCTATAAAAACAGGATAATTTACAGCAGTTCCCATAAGCAACATTTCCCCTACCCCTAAACTTGATATCATGTCAGCATATTCTTTTGTAATTGCTTCAGAACTATCCATAAGGTGTTTTAAATCATATGGATTTTTTATATTTAGTACCATTTTAGAGTTGCATTGAGAAAGGGCTGTAGTACTTAATTTTTTCGGTCTTTGGCTTATTAGACATAAACAAGACATAAACTTTCTTCCTTCCCTCGCAATCATCTCGATAATTGGTTTAGAAATTGCTTTGGAGTGAGCCGCTTCTGGAGAAAATTGGTGTGCTTCTTCAATAATTAGTAAAAAAGGTGGGATTTTATTTAATCTCCTTAGATTAAATAATCGGTTACAAATATAATCTACGATAATTTGCTTCTTTCTAATACTAATTTCTTTTTGAAGATTGAAAATAGTAATTTTCTGTTTTTCAATAATATTATCTAAGATTGGATTTTCTTGGGAGCCAAATAAGGTTAAACGTTCTAAATCGGATAACCAACCGATTAATGCTTGCCGTGTATTTTTATTTCCATCTAATTCATCTTCAAGTTGCTCAATAATATCACTTATTGTAAAAGAATTTTTTTTTTTCTCATCTTTCTTTAGCTTTTTAATATATTTCGCTAGTTCTCTTATTTGAACATTCGTTATGTTTTCTTGATATTTTCTAAAGGAATATAATGGCATTTTTGGAACAGAAATTTGAAAATACGAGATATCCTGAATACTCACTCTCTCTTTTAATTCAGGAACCTTATTCAAATATGAATATTCTCCATGAACATCAAACAGGATTATTGCGGGGGTACCATAATCTGCTTCTCTCTTTAATAGTTCCTCAATGAGGATTGATGCTAGATAACTTTTTCCCCCTCCTGAAATTGAAAGAATTGCAAAATGTTTATTTAATAATCGATTCATATTTATTTTTGCATCAGTGTTAGTAACTTTTACTTTACCTAAATTTAATCCTTTGTCTTTATCAAATCCTATAAACTCATTGAGAAGATCTTTTTCTACTATATAGACTTCTCTCCCCGGACTTGCTGGATATGTCATCCTCATAATTTTTTCAATATTAGTTTTTGAATTATTCTTAAATTTTACTATTCCTAAACATTTCACAATAGCTATGGCAAATTCAAAATCTTCGCTTGGAAAAAGACCTTTTAATATATTTGGATTATTATTAGTATTATACGCTTTAATTGTTAAGGCATCACTAAAATATTCATTTAACAAGATAATACGTTCAATAATTCCAATTAAGAATCCTTCATTAGAATGTGTATAAACAAATAATCCCTTCTGTATAAAATGATTATCCATTCTTTTACTTATAACAAAAGGGAATTGAGATACATCTGGTAATTGAAGATAGTTAAAAACAATTCCAGCTTTAATTGCCATTTTTTTAATTAGGTTTAATTTGATTAACAAACAAATTAATTTAATCATATAAATGAGCTAAATGACATAAAAAAAATATAAGAGCAAAAGATTTCTGATTTAAAAAAATCAAAAGATAAAGAATTAAGGTTTCTTATATTTTCACTTATCTTCTTTTTCTAAGCTGCCTATAAGTCTTAAAATTAAATAATAACCATTTTTCCAAAAATATATCATAAAGAGAGAAACACCAATTATTAGAAAAAGACCTGTGCCCACTAATAATACCCATGGACCGGTACTTCCTAAAAATGTAAAAACTTTTCCTGAATCTTCTGGTTCTGTTATTATAAGGTTCCAAATAGGAACAAGTATGAATCCAATTAAAATACCTATCAAACTTATTAATAATCCTCCTGCAGCGATTTTCACACCAGTTCGATTTTTATATTTTGTTTCAAGTTCTCTTTTTTTGTAAATAAATACCATTAATGACCTTGACGTTTTTTTGAACAATCCATAGAAGAAAACTAATAAGAAGAATAATCCCGCCAAAAGGCCTCCAACTATAGCTATTTTATATCCTAAATTTAGGTCTAGGAATAAATCCCATTTATTAGTGGGGTCAATAAATATATCAGCAGCAGTCCAAACAGCTCCTCCGATAGTAACCAGACTAGCTATAACAATCAAAATATAGAATGCTCCTGAGACTTTTTTTTGTGTTTTATTATATTCATTAGTAGGGCTTGAAGAAACTTCCTCCATATCATTCACAACTCATTTATTATTTTTTTATACAAGAGATGAAAATCTCGTCTGAATAACACTATGTAATTATAATTAAAGAAAAAATAACAATTAAAATATATAAAATTGATGATTATGAAGAAGATACGATTATTAAATGAAATAAGTATTTACTTTATATCTAAACTATTAGAGATATCATTTAACTTATTATACAGATTTTTTTTTTCTAAAAAGCTGTACAATTCATATGAGTATTTATAGAGTTGTTCATAGTAATTATGCCGCTCTACATTTGAAATCCATTTCTTATCTATTTTACATAGATTTTCTGCTGCTTTTGCTATATCTGGAAATATTCCTGCCCCTGAAGCTGCAAGTATAGCTGCTCCAAGTGAAGTTGCTTCTTCTATAATATTTCTTACACAGGTTATACCTAAAACATCAGCATATATTTGATTCCAAAAATCTGAACGAGAACCACCACCGGTTAATTTTAATTCTTTTGGTTCAATTCCAATCTCTTTAAAAACTTCTAGATTTTTACGAATTTCAAATGCTACACCTTCCAATACAGCCCTATATAAATCTTTACGCTGGTGTCCTAAGGCCAGTCCAAATAATACTCCCCGAGCATGAGGATTCCAGTGTGGTGCTCCTGCTCCTACTAAGTGTGGTATTAATATCAAACCATTTGCCCCTACTGGAGATTCTTCAGCTTGAGCAATCATAATGTCGTAGGGATCTTGTCCTTTTTTTTCTGCAGTTTCACATTCAGCAAAAGCTATTTGATCTCTAAACCATCTAAGGGTTGCTCCAGAAGTGAAAATACTTGCTTCTTGAACCCATTTCCCTGGAACGGCATGACAACTACATAATACACGCTTTTGGGGATCGAAATTTGGTTTTGTTAAAAATGCGAGAATAAAGCTTCCTGTTCCAGTTGTACATTTAATTTCCCCAGGACTAACAACTCCAACACCTAGAGCTGCAGATTGTTGATCTCCTGCGCCTGTAACCACTAATGTTTGTTTGTCGAATATTGTTTCATTTGTGGTTATTTCCCCTATATCTATTCCACTTTCTAATGTTTCTGGCATTTTATCTAAATCAATTTCTAATTCAGAGGCAATTTCATCGGAATATTTCAAATCTGATATATCAAACAACATTGTTCGTGAAGCATTTGAGAAATCAGTACAAAATTTACCTGTTAATTTATGAATTATGAAATCTGAAACAAGAAGAAATTTATAAGTTCTTCGATAAATTTCTGGTTTTTTTTCTTTAAACCACAGAATTTTGGTAGCTGAAAAGTAAGGATCAATTGTTAAACCTGTAGTTTTGTATATCTTATCTATACCAACTTTTTTTTTTATATACTCTACTTGGTCTATTGTTCTTCTATCTTGCCAAACTAATGCATTATGAAGAGGATTACCCTCTTTATCAACTGGCACAATAGTCTCCCTTTGGTTAGTAACAGAAAGACTAACAATATCAGTCTTATCAATTCCACTTTTCTTAATTGCTCTTTCTATTGTTGTCTTAAGAGAATCCCACCATACATTAGCATCTTGCTCTACAAATGAGGGAGAAGGATAAAAACTCTGCCATTCTTGATAATCACTAGCAATTATTGTCCCTACTAAATCAAAAATATATGTTCTACAACCTGTTGTGCCTAAATCTAATGCTGCTATGAACATAATTGAATTACAGTCTATTGATCTTAGTTTTAATAATAAGTTATAGATTGAATTATTTAATAAAATTCTTATTAAAGATGTTAATAAAACAGTCTCATCTATTACAATATTTCATATCCACAGTAAGGACACTTATAACCAAAAAGCGCTATATTAAAACCCTTTATCTTTGTGAACAATTTATTACAACGCGGACAACGCGGAGAATATTCGGGAAACCACTGTCCTTTAATATTCGGCATTTGTTTAAGCATGTTATAAAATTTAATTTTATCCAATTCTTTTTTATTTACTTGGATTAATTGTTGTTCTTCAGCAATTGATTTTCCTTTGGGTGCTAACACCATTAAGAATTTCATCTTTGCTGGATTACTGAGTAAAGATAATGTTCTTAAAATAGCTTCTTTTTTATATTCTTTAAATAATTGTCCTAATTCTGGAGGGGCTAAAGCTACTAGTGTTGCCTGTGAATCTTTAAATTCATTTTTGACTTTTTGGAATAAAAATTGAAATATCCTTCTTTCTGTATCCATTCCCCACACAAGATTCCATGACTTAAGATCATAATCTTCACCATTTGGACCTATAATTCGTTTGATGCTTTCAACCCATGAATAATGTTTAAATTTATAGAGATTTGAGAGTATATCATCAAAAAATTCGGGTTCAATTACAGGAAATGTTTTAAATATATTTTTCAATGAATATAATCTAACTTCAGTTAAAGTTTTTAAATTAAGTGAATCCCATGGTGTTAAAGTAAAAATATTAAAGAAATCCATTTTATATCATCTTTTTTCATATCATTAGATATATTATCAATAGAGCCCATGTTTAAAAATTAATTTTATATTTTAAATTGACAATTTTTAAAAATTACATTCAATATAATACATCGTATGACTTCAATTTGGGATACAAAAGCTGATAGTGTTCAAAACGGAGATAAATTAAGAGATGTATCTCCTTTACATGATAAAACTTATGTGGATGAGAATGGTTTCACCCATTATGTATTTAATAAACAATTATTTAATAATCCATGGTATATCATACCAGATAATGACTTAGAATTGTTTAAAAACTTTTTAGATGGAGGATCACGCGCATATCCTTCTGATGGGGGTATTCCATGTGATATAGTAGCAGGTGAGGCAAGAAAGATACTTAATAGAATAGTAGAGATTTCTAATGAGTCAGATAATGTATATCATAATGATGCATGTGAATCTCTTAAAAACGGTAAATTTAATTTAGTCCGTGGCACTTTGAAATTATATTTAGGTAAATATACTACAAGAGATTGGAGGAGAAAAAGATTCACGGATGATATTGATTTCTGGGTTTTTAAAGTGCATTTATTAGATCATGTTTTGAGGGAAATGGGCTGGATAAAAAATAAGGAAACAGGAGAATTTGAAAAAAGTGTGGAATGGATTAATCCAGATACGGGAGAGACCAGACATGAAGCTCTTTGTGCTGCAAATAATCTAAATCAATTGCTTGATTTCGGTGCCGGAAGTTATCTTGAAGGAACCAGGTTAAAAGAAATCTTTAATAAGAAGTTGAAGAGGGGTCATGATGTTGATCTAAGTGATATAATTAACGTAGCTTTGTATAATGATGGATCAATAGGAAGAAATACAGACGAATGGAATAATGTTTGGGAATCATTTGAAGCAGCTACTAACACTAGAAACTCCAGAATTACTTCAAATATTATCAGTTTATGTCGATATTCATTAGGTATTGCGGATCATTTAGAAAGGATTAGAAATGCTATAGAAAAATATCATGAGAAGATCTTAGACAAAAATGAATATCCTGATGAAAACTTAAAAAGGATTTGTAGAACATCAATCCATTGGATGGATTATCTTGAAAAAAATGGTCCAGATGCAACCAGATATATGTTACATGAATTTTTACTCGAACAAAAAGATGAAAAGGTTAGTCATGTGAAAAATTTAAGGTCATTTGTTAAAAAAATCCTCAGATTACTTAATTCTAAATATGAATATATAAAAGTTAAATTTGAAATTGAAAATTAATCGTATACAATAACTAATTCTTCAGTTATAGGCTCTATTTCTCTTGAGAAACGACGTTTAGTAGCACCATGAAGTAACCAAAATCCTGTCATTGATATCATACATAAAATCCCCGCCAAATACCATACCCAATTCGGTCCAAGATGTTCTATGACTAATCCTGCAACTATAACTCCAAAAAGATTTGGAATTGCCCATTGGAAACCAAATATTGCCATATATCGTCCACGCTTATCCTCGGGAGCGAAAGATGCAGCAGCTGCTTGAGAAACGGGAGTTACAATCATTTCTCCTATGGTGATAATTACCATTGCGATAAAAAACAGGTATATCGCTGAAATGAAACCGTATAGACCGAAGCCAATCATGTAGAAAAATGTTCCAAGTGCCATCATCTTCATCGGGGCATACTTTGAAATCCTCTTGGTTATCCAGAATTGAAATAAAACTACCATGAGTGCATTCATGCTTAATAAATAACCATAATTTTGCGCTGAGAACCCATGAACATCTCGTAAAAATACTGACAGTGTGCTATTCATTTGTATATATACTAACACCGTTATTGCAGACACTATGAGGAATAACACGTATACACAATCCTTTAACACTTCTTTATATCCAATAAGAGTTTTCATTACCGTTTCCTCTGGCTCTCCATCCTGTTTTTGAGGTTTTGTCTCCGGAATAACGAAATATACAATAAAAGCGGTGATTATACTGCTTATAGC
>JBHLOJ010000088.1:0-14377 GCA_048940605.1 Promethearchaeota archaeon | reverse complement strand
TATAAAGAAGTCCAAGATTTTTTTTCAAATAAATCTCAATTTGAGAAGACTAAAATTGATATGCAGTTGTTAGTAGATAAGATCCTCAACTTAATCCCATATGAACAAATCCAAAACCTAAATTATAAAGCTTTTACGGCGGGTTTAATTTATTTTATAGGACAGACCTTAACAAATAGGAAGATTTTTACACAGAGTATTATTGAAAAATATAGTAAATTCTCAAGTACTACTATTAGAAAGAAATATCACCTGTTAAAAGAGATCTTAGGAGATCCTCAAAAATTTAAACTCTAATTCTTAAACATTGAATCAGTATTTTTAAGGAATAAAAAATAATTAAAAACTTTAGACTATATGATATTTATTATTTAACAATTTTTCCGAGTAAATTTATTATAAATATGTCAATAGCAAAAAAATCTAATGAACCTTATTACTCTCAATCGCTTGATGAGCTAATAGAACTTTTCCATACAGATCCCGAAAATGGTTTAAATTCTTCAGATTTAGAAAGCAGATATCTAAATTCAGGATATAATGAATTACCAAAAATTAAAAAATCAATTTGGAAAATATATCTTGCACCCATTTTTAATTTTCTAATAATCATACTTCTTATCACTGGGATAACCGTTTCCATTTTGGGTTCTCCAGGTGAAACAGTCATTACATTCACGGTTGTGGTGATAAATTCTGTTACTGTCATTATTCAGCAATACAGAGCCCAAAAAGCACTGGAATCTTTAAAACAAATCTCTGCTTTAAAAGCTACGGTTCTGAGAGATAAAGAACAATTTGAGATACCCAATAGAGAATTAGTACCTGGAGATATTATATTACTAGAACAAGGAGATAAAATCCCCGCAGACGGGAGAATTATAAGTCAAATCAATTTAAGGGTAGATGAAGCTCCGCTTACTGGTGAAAGTGAACCTGTAGAAAAAGTCAACAAAATTATAGAGAAAAATGATGTACCCATCCAAAAACAGGCCAATATGATATTTATGGGAACTTATATATATACAGGTAGAGCAAAAGCGTTAATTACGGGTACTGGTGTGAATACAGAGATAGGAAAAATATCTACAACTCTAAATGAAATGGGGAGTATTGAAGACATCCCATTGACAGGTAAATTGAATAGATTAGGTTATATTTTAGGAGTAATAGTAATCATCAATTTATCTCTATTAATCTTCTATAAATTAGTTGTTTTAGCTTATGAAGGAAATTTAATTAGATCTGAAATAAGTGGTGCATTAGTAAGTTCCATTTTACGAGCCACAAATGTACTTCCAATAAACTTACCGCTTCTAACAACTTTAGTTCTAATCACCGGAGTATTAAATATGGCTCAAAATGGAGTAATAATTAAAAATCTATCTGCAATTGAATCTCTTGGTCGAGTATCAGTAATTTGTTCAGATAAAACCGGAACAATAACAAGAAATGAAATGACAGTAGAAAGGTTTTGGATTAATGAAAAGGAATATGAGGTTACTGGTTCCGGTTACGATCCTGAGGGAGAAATATTAATGGATGGTATGTCATCTAATTTAAAAGATAATTCTACCTTTCAAAAATTCATAGACTCAATGATCCTCAACAACAACGCTCAGTTGATTTTTGAAGATGTTAAAGTGAGAGTAGGTGGCAAAAAAGAGATGGCAGTAAGACGAGAGTTAGGGTCGCCTACTGAAGCAGCATTATTGGTTTTATCTGAAAAGGCAGGCTATATTCCTTATGATGTACGAAGAAAATATGAGCTAGTTAGCGAATTTTCCTTTAGTTCAGAATTAAAACGCATGAGTTCAATCTATATTTCAGTAGGTGAGGAGAACCAATTAGTAGTATTTTCTAAAGGAGCTCCAGAGAGGATTATTGAAATTTCCTCGCAATTGGAAATAAATGGAATTAATGAGGAATTAACTGATGATATTAAACAAAATATATTAGAAAAAGTAAACTATCAAGCAAAACAAGGATATCGAGTGTTAGCAATCGCTTATAAAACATCGGATGGCGCTGAAAATCCCAAAAGGGAAGAAATAGAACAGAATCTAACCTTTTTGGGATTTGTTTCAATTATGGATCCTCCGCGGATCGGTGTTAAAAAATCAATAGAGGAATGCCAATCAGGTGAAATCAAAATCATTATGATAACTGGTGATCATCCTGCTACTGCAAAAACTATTGCCACTCAAATGGAAATTTATAAAGAGGGAGATATTTTAGCAGAGGGGAAACAAATAAGAAATCTTAATGAAGTTGAATTTGAAAAGGTGTCTGTATTTGCCAGAGTAGAGCCTTCTGATAAAGAAATTATTGTAAAATATTACCAAAATAAAGATCATGTTGTTGCTATGACCGGAGATGGAATTAATGATTCTCTTGCCTTAAAATTAGCAAATGCAGGTATTGCAATGGGAATAACAGGAACGGATGTAGCTAAAGAAACTGCCGATATGGTTATCTCAGACGATAACTTCACTTCAATTGAAAAGGGAGTTCGAATAGGGCGTGGTTTGTTTTCGAAGATAAGAACCATAATCTACTTTTTTATTTGTTTGAATATAATGGAAGCAACTATCTTTTTCGCCTATGAATTTATGCCAGCATTTAATCTTATTAGTTCGGAATGGCAACATATTTACATTTTTGGTATTGTACACTCATTTCCTTCCTTAGCGCTGGTGATTGATATGCATCCTAAGGATATTATGCAAGAATCACCTAGAGATGAAGAACAGATATTAAATAAAAATATGTGGATAATGTTATTAATTCAAGCTTTTCTTATGGGTATAGGTTTAGTTTTTGCTTTGCAATTCACGTTATGGGAAATAATCCCTCTGAATGAATGGAATCTGAACCCACAAATAAGTTATATAGATCCTTTTTCATCTCATTCCGAATTGGTAGCCCAAAAGGCAAGAACAATGTTCATTACAACAATATATATTGTTGAAACTAATTTTATATGGACTTTCAGAAGGCCAAATAAATCGTTTTATAGAAGTATAAAAGAAGAATTATCCTTTTCTTTATTGTTTATTTGTCTATTTACATTAGCATTGCATGTGCTTTTTATTTGCTTTTCATATTCTGTTAATTATTACATAAATGAAGTTTCAGGGTTTAATCTCCAATTAAATTTTATGTTTCTTAGTGGTACAGATTGGTTGATATGCATTTTACTGGCATTACCTGGTATCTTTGGAATTGAAATTTATAAAAATATGGCAAGGAAGAGGAATGTGTTCTTTTAATAATATTGATAATTAGTTTAGGAAAACAAATGTAGTAATTTCATTCTATTTGCAATTGATGTTGTATGCAAGTTACCCAAAAATGAATTAAGACAAAATTGGGGCTAAATTCTTATTTTTCAAAAAAAAGTAATATTAAAAGGTATGATTATTATACGTTATTTATTATATTGAATAGAATTTTGATTCTCTAAATTACAATACTAAAATTGGTAGAACCGAGATGGAATCTACAAAAGAAAACTATTATTCTCTTGAATTAGAGCAAATTTATACTAAACTTCAAACTGATCCTCAGAAAGGATTAACTCAAAAGGAAGCTGCGAAAAGATTGCTTGAGCATGGACCAAATGAGATACCAAAAGTCTCTCGAGGGCTTATTAAAATTTATTTAGCACCGTTATTTAATTGGTTGATAGTTATTTATTTGTTTGGCGCTTTAGTTTTATTTATCGTATCTTTTTTTGGAGGGGAGGGGAGTGTATTATTTATTGGTTTAACATTAGGAATTGTATTGTTAAATTGTTTGGTTGCCATTATTCAACAATACAGAGCAACCAAAAAACTAGAGGCTTTACGTGAACTAACAGCACCTACATCTACTATCATTAGAGATGGTCAAAAGATGGATATTTCCACAAAAGAAATTGTTATAGGGGATTTATTAGCATTGGAACAAGGAGATAAGGTCCCTGTGGATGCCAGAATAATTCAATCTTTTAATCTTGTAGTCAATGAAGCTTCTTTGACAGGAGAATCAGAACCTGTAAGAAAATCTGAATTGGGAAAGGCATTAGATAGAGACGACATCTCCATTGGTGAACGTAAAAACATGGTTTTTTACGGGACTTATATTGCCACAGGCACTGGAAAATCTATTGTGGTAAAGACAGGAGGAAATACTGAAATTGGAAAGATTTCTCACGGTTTAGAGGAAGCTGGAACCAGTGAAATCCCAATTCGTCAGAAAATGAATCATTTTGGAAAATGGTTGGGATTAATAGTTTTTATATTTTGGTTTATTACATTGATGATAATATGGGTTGCAAGTGGACTTAAGCGACTTGAGGTTGTCAAAAGTTTGAATTCGGCGCTTGATCTTCTTCCTATAAATTTACCATTGCTTGTCACTATCGTTTTAATAACTGGTGTTCTTGCTATGGCTCGTCATGGTGTAATCATAAGAAACCTTGCTTCAGTTGATAGTTTAGGGCGTGTTAGTGTTGTTTGTTCTGATAAAACAGGAACCTTAACAAAAAACCAGATGTCTGTTCAGCATGTTTGGACAAACGGGTCAATATTTAGAGTAACAGGTAGCGGATATACTCCTGAAGGAGATATTGTATTAATGGATGATCCTAAGAATCACATTTATGTTAAACATATTGATGAATATCCTTATCTTAAATTACTATTAATTTCAGGCTTTCTAAATAACAATTCTGCTTTGGTAAAAAATGAGCTTGAGGTTTCTGGGAAAACCCTCTATAATTGGGAAGTAATTGGCTCTCCTACAGAAGGAGCTTTGATGGTATTATTTCAGAAAGGGATGGGAGATTATCTTCTCGATGAATTTGAATCTATAACAGAATATCCTTTTGATTCTTCAGTAAAAAGAATGACAAAACTCTACAAGAGAGATCATGTATATGTTTCTTTTACAAAGGGAGCGAGTGAAGTTCTATTGCCTTTATGTAAGAAAATTATATACCAAGATACAGAAATTGAGTTAAATAACGACATTAAAAATAAAGTAATGGAAATTGTAAATCTATACGCAAATCAAGGTTATAGAATTTTAAGTCTATGTTATAAAGAAATGGATCAAATTCCTCCTGAAGGTGAGGCAGGTAGAAAGATTAGTGAATCAGATTTAACGTTTATTGGGTTTGTAACAATATTAGATCCTCCAAGAGAGGGTGTAAGAGAATCCGTAGAACAATGCCATGAAGCAGGAGTAGATGTTATAATGATTACGGGTGATTCACCAACTACAGCTAGAGCAATTGCTTCACAAATATTGATTGTTACCAAAGAGAGTGATACTGTTAAAGAAGGAAAAGAAGTTAAAAATATTGATTCATATGAAGATTTTTCTAAAATAAAGGTATTTGCACGAGTTTCACCAGAACATAAAGAAGATATTGTGGAAAAATATCAAGAACAGAAAAAAGTCGTTGCGATGACTGGTGATGGAGTAAATGATGCTTTAGCTTTAAATATGGCAGATGCAGGTGTGGCAATGGGAATCACAGGAACCGATGTTGCTAAAGAGGCTTCAGATATGGTAATCTCAGATGATTCATTTAATTCCATAGTCACTGGTATTCATTATGGGAGAGGTATATTTGCTAGAATTCGTGTGGTAGTATTTTTTTACATTTGTATTAACATTTTTGAAGGTATTATCCAATTTATTTTAGCAATTATCTTAGATTTACCCTATTTTTTAGATGAAGAGTTTTATTATCAATGGATATTCCTCTCACTTACTTTGCATACGTTTCCAGGATTGATCCTTACATTTGATTCAACATCTAAAGATGTAATGAAAGAAAAACCAAAAGATTCAGAGGAGATACTATCGAAAAATACATTTATCCTTTTATTCATTTTTGGAATTTTATTAGCTATTAGCATGATTGTGGTTTATTCAATTACTATTAGTGAATTATATCCAACACCAAATATTTTAGACTTTGGTGGCCTTAACAAAGGTTATCTCTTTACATTTGAAACCGAAGATTTACTTCCAGCTGGAGTTACATTAACACACACTACACTAGTAGAAGCAAAAACTTTGACAATGCTTATGGTTACATTATTTTTCTGTGAATCATTTTTAGTATTTCAAATCAGACGACCAAATAAGTCATTAATAAGAAGTATAAAAGAAGACAGTAATAAATTCATGTATTTATTAATAGGATTATTATTCTTTGTCCTCCTGGCATTGATGTACATACCTGGCGTTCAAGTAGCACTCGCAGATGGTGGAGTTAATTTTATGTTCATGTATTTAACTGGACTAGATTGGTTAGTATGCTTCTTGATTGCATTAATTTGTATCGTCTCATTTGAGATTGTAAAATATGCAGCTCGTACCTATGGTATAACGTTTTAATAAGTTCATTTTTATTTCTTATTTTTTAATATTATATAGATTTAAATAATTTTTTATAAGAAAACAGATTTTCAACGTTTATGTTAAAAGGAGATAGAGTAATTCTTGGACCTGTTAAAAGAGAATATATTGATTCTTATCTCAAGTGGTTAAATGATCCCGAAATTACGCAGTTTTTAACTATTTTTCTTCCACTTACCCGTATGATGGAAGAAGATTGGATCGAAAACCTAAAGAATCGAAATGATACTATTGCTTTTGCTATTCTTATCCTTGACGAAAAAAATGTAGAAAAGCTTATTGGTAATTGTGGACTGCATGCTATCGATTGGAAAAATCGAGTAAGCGAAATAGGAATCATGATAGGAGAAAAAGAATACCAAAGTAAAGGTTATGGGACTGAAGCAATGCAAATTTTGTTAGATTATGGATTCAACACAGTAAATTTGAACCGAATCCAGTTACGTGTTTATGAATTTAATAGTAGAGCCATTAATTCTTATAAAAAAATAGGTTTTATTGAAGAAGGTAGAATGAGGAAAGCAGTATTCATTAATGGAAAATATCATGACATAATTATTATGAGTATTTTACATGAAGAGTGGTTGAGCAACAAATAAAAAAGAAAAGAATTTGATAAAATAAAACTTAAATTTCATTCTAACTACTTTAGAATATCATAAATTAACTAAAATAAGACTATAATCATGAGAGATATTAAATTTGGAACCAATTTATATTATTCACAGTCTTGGGATCTTCTTAAGAAGAAGGTAATAACTGCTAACCAAGAAAATTGGGACTCTATTTGGCTTCCAGATCACCTAAGTGGTATTACCGGAGGAGCTATAGACGACTTTTTTTGTTTATGGCCGGTGTTTGGTGCATTTTCGGAATTGGCAAAAGGAAAGATATTAGGATCAGCAGTAACGGATCCTTATAGATTACATCCTGCATCTTTGGCTCAAATGGCAACCACACTTAACCACATGACAGAGGGAAAGTTTATACTTGGCATGGGTGCTGGTGAAGGTATGAATTTAAAGGCCTATAATATACCATATGACCATGCTGTTACTAAAATGAGTGAATCTATAAAACTAATGAAAGAATTTTGGGAAAGAGGAAAAGATGTCACTTTTAATGGGACATACTTCCAAACTAAGAATGCAGTCATGCTCCCTCAACCAATAAATAAGATTCCTGTGTGGATTGCTGGAAATGGACCTAAAACACTAAAGCTTACAGCAGAATTGGCTGATGGTTGGATGCCTTTAGGTGCTTTTCCTGACATATATAAGGAAAATAGAAATACCATTCTTGAAATTATGAAAAAAGAAGGAAGAAATCCAAATGATTTTACTTTTGGATATTTTACCCGAATTTTTATAAATGATGATGAAGAGAAGTTAAACTCTTTTTATACGGGTATGAAAGCTGGATTAAGTATGCAACCAAGAACACTGAAGAGACTAGGATACTGGAAAGATGAATATGAACAGATATTCTATGAAGCAACTGGCTTTAGTAGTGAAGAAATGAGTATACTGGTATATGATAGGGAAGATGTTGCTAAGTTTAATTATAGAAAATTAGCACCATTAGCAGAAGATATTCCTGATAAATTAATTAAAGAAAGTGGTATGATTGGTACTAAGGAAGAAATAATACAAAAAATTCAAAAGTTTGCAGATGCTGGTGCTGAACATTTTATCTTAGAATTACAACATGGAGTATCAAAAAGACATGCCCCCTTTAGCTATTTTGATGTAACTAAAATTATTAGTGAAGAGATCATCCCAATATTTAAGGATTAATTTTCTTTATTTTTTATTTATTCTTAATGATTCTTAAGAGCAAGTTTTATTTCGACAGCGTTATTTCTCTAATTCTTCAAAATAGGGTATTATATTATCGCGAAATATCTCGTAAACTTTATTTGGATCAGGACCTCTATTCATCATACTTATATGGGTTATCCCAGCTTCTTTATATTTTTCTATACTTGCAATTACATCATCAGTCGTACCGAGACAATTAAAATCTTGGAGGATTGTTTCAGGTAATCGATTAATATGTCTGAAAACATCTAATGCACTATTCCTACCCAAACCAAAATCATGAACACTAATATCTTCAGGTAATTCCAAACCGGGATATGCCTCATTAGTAATCCAAGAATTTAGTAAATATGAAGACTTAAAGAATTCACATCTTTTTTCAGTATTTTCAGGATTATCATCATCTATAGCTACAAAACAATCATATACATAATCAATTTCATCTGGATCTCGACCTGCGTTTTTTGCTGCATCCTTAACTTCCTTTATATTCTTTTTAATAACCCATGGTGGTTGGTATAACGGATACCATCCATCTCCAAGTTCTCCTGTTATCTGACGAGTTTTTGGTCCATTAGCTGCGATATAAATCGGTGGACTTTCCTGTATAGGATTAATTTCGATGAACGCATTTTTTATTTCTCCCCAGAAATCGCTTTTATGATTAATCCTTTTCTCTGTCCAAAATTTTCTCAATAATATAATATATTCTTTCAATTTTGAGACAGATCTCTTTCGACTTAACCCATACATATCAATATTCATTGCTTCACCAGCACCTAATCCGATCATAGCTCGACCATTAGAGATTTGATCTAAAGTGGCTACTTTATGTGCCATTAATGCAGGATGAAAACGATGGCAATCAGAGACTCCAGTACACAATTTTACTTTTTTCGTTATCATTGCCAAAGCTGTTAAATAGCAATAAGCATCATAGCAAGTTCCTGTTCCTTTTTGTGGTGACATTGTAGTATGGTCTGCATAAAAAATCCCAAAAAAACCACATTCTTCAGCCTTTTTAACGCCCTCATACATATATTCTAATCGAGGGGTAGGTACGGGGATATGAAAACTAAATCTCATAATAAATATATTCATTGAATTTCTTTATTAATCTTCATAACAAATTAATTTTTAAGATATTTATCATTCACTTCTTATAGAAAAAATTCAAATTATTAGGTGGAAATATATGAGTAAATCAAAAGTTTCTATTGTAAAATACGAAAAACCTCTTGAATCAGTTAGAAAGTTAATTGAATCAATAAACTTGTTTGATGAAATCCCCAAGGATGCAAAGGTATTTATTAAACCAAACATCGTATATTGGAATCGCTTTACAAATTTTCCAAAATGGGGTGTTATTACTTCCTCTCGTGTAATTGAAGATGTGGTTGTATTACTTAAAGAACGTGGAATTGATGATATTACTATAGGTGAAGGAATAGTAACTGGCGATATAAGAGATAAAGAAACTGCAGCGGATGCATTTGAAAAATTAGGATATAATTTTCTTAAAGAAAAATATGGTGCAAACCCAATCAATACTTTTCAACGTCCATTTGAAAAGGTAGATTTAGGAACTGGATTTATGACTAAATTCAGCTCGGATGCCTTAGCTGCAGATATTGTTATCGATATTCCGGTGCTTAAAACACATAGTCAGGCAGTTGTTACTTTGGGATTTAAGAATTTAAAAGGCTTAATTCACCGGAATTCTCGTAAAAAGTTTCATAGCGCTGATCCTGAGAAAGACTTACATTATAATGTTGCTCAACTTCCAAATAAACTTAAAAAAGTATTAACCATTTTAGATGGAATTTATACTCTTGAACGAGGTCCAGCAATCGATGGAAAAGCTCATAGAACAAATATTTTGGTAGCCTCTGCAGATCTACTATCAGCAGATATGGTAGGTTCTAAATTGTTAGGTATAGAACCCACTGATGTTCCTCATTTAGTGGTAGCTGCAAAAGCCAGAAAGAGACCAATGGATCTATCTGACGTTGAAATTGTAGGAGAAAAAATAGAGGATCTAGCAACTCATCATGAATGGGATTTTATCTATAATGAAGAAGGAGATCTACCACTCCCATTCCTTAGGATTGGAGTAAAAGGGCTGAAATATCGAAAATATGACAGTAGTCTGTGCACATATTGTTCAGGAATTAATGGAATGTTATTATTAATCATTAAAAATGCATGGCAGTCAAGGAAAGGAAAGCCATTTGATAATGTCGAATTTTTAAATGGCAAACTTCAGGAACCAACGCCAGGGATGAACAAAACTATTCTTATTGGTCAATGTCAGTGTAATAAAAATAAAGATCATCCAGATATCAAAGAAATGATTCCAATTAAGGGATGTCCTCCCTCAATGGAAGACGTGAGACATGCATTCAGTCAAATTGGAATTGAACTCCCTAGTGGGATGTTAGACAATACAAATAGATCTGGAGCGGGATTCTTAATGGCAAAATATAAGGGAAAACCTGAATTTGATGAGTCTTTTTTTCAAATAATATAAAATTTATTTTTTTTAATTTATTTTTCATTCATTTCTCTATTACATAACATAAATTAAATTTATATACAAGAGTGGGTTATTTTCAAATTATAAATTTTTATAACACTCCAAGTGTGAAAATTATGAAAGATTATTCAGATTGGAAAATTACCTTAGACTTTGAAAATGAATCTCCATATGTAAATCCTAATAGACCATGGTTGAAATTTCGAGAGCCTGATGTCCCAAAATCAATAAAATTTGACCCGATTCCAATCCATGAGTTTATCAAATGGATTGCAAGACAATATCCGAACAATGTATGCGTATATCACAAACCAACTGATAAAAAATATACTTATCGTGAATTGATTCATTATTCTGATAAAGTAGGAAATGCATTATCAAAATTAGGGATTAAGAAAGGAGATTCTGTTGCCATTATGTCAGAAAATTGTGCTGAATTTATATTCTGTTGTGTAGGGATTATGGAAGCAGGTGCGATAGTTATTCCTGTAAACCCATTGCTTAAAGAATCAGATGTTACCCATATAGTTCGAGATGCTGGTAATGTGAAAGCATTTTTTGTTCATAAAAATAACTTTAGAACAGTAAAAAGGGTTCGAAAACAAGTTGATTTTGAAAGTTTGATTCTAATAGGTACTGAAGAAGAAAAACCCGATACCATTATTTTTAGTGAATTAATAGCTGATGTAAATCCTATTCCTCCCGATATAGATATAGATCCTGTAAATGATATTGTTGCATTAATGTACACAGGAGGTACTACGGGTCTGCCAAAAGGAGTAATTTGGACACATGATGGGCTACTTCATAGCTGTATCAACTTGAGTTATTCATCAGGTGATACTTATGAAGAAAATGTTGGAATCAGCGCTAATTTATCTATTTTACCATTATGCCATGCCATGGGATTTGGTATATTGATAATTGCGCTATATCTTGCTGCCATGCTAGTTATGTTCCCTTTCAATCCCTCTGAAGTATTAAAGGCAATCGAATTTTATCAAATTAAGTTATTTGTAGGAGTTCCGGTAATGTATCAAATGCTAATTAATTCTCCTGAATTTACAGAAACAGACTTCTCTAGTCTCGAATCAGCAGGTTCTGGGTCAGCTGCATTAGCACCTGAATTTAACAAAAAATGGGAAGATATTGTTGGATTTAAAGTAGGTCAAGGTTATGGTCTGACAGAATCTTCCGCATTCGCAACTTCCGCTGCAGATTGGATGCCAGAAATTAAACCTAATAGTATAGGAGTACCCAATATTGAAACAGATGCAATTATAGTAAATCCTGACACTATGGAAGAACTTAAACCTGGAGAAATAGGAGAACTTCTAGTAAAAGGACCTCAAGTAATGAAGGGATACTGGAAAAATCCCGAAGCAACAAAAAAAGACCTCGTAAATGGGTGGCTAAGAACAGGCGATCTAACAAGAATGGATGAGGATGGATATTTCTACATCGAAGGTCGTACAAAAGATATGGTAAAGTATAAGGGTTATAAAGTAATGGCTCGAGAAGTAGAAGAAAAACTCGTTGAGCATCCAGCAATTGTGGAAGCAGGAGTAATTGGTGTTCCTGACCCAAATATTGGTGAAACTATAAAAGCTTATGTGGTAATAAAGCCAGAATATATTGATAAAATAACAGAACGTGAAATTATCGATTGGTCAAAAGAAAGATTAGCAGGATATAAATATCCTCGTCAGGTAGAATTCATCAACATACTCCCTAGAACTGCAGTTGGTAAAATCTTTAGAAGAAAACTAAGAGAAAAAGCAATAGAAGATCAAGAAAAAGAGTAATCATTAGCTCCATTATAGAATTAAAAAAAATTATTTTTAATACTATTTTTTCATTGTTTGACCAAAATGTTTAAAAATGAAAAAAATGAAATTATGTAAATAATCCAATTTTTTTTTGAATTTTACTTTTCAGAGGTGAATACTATAAAAGATTATTCAGATTGGGAAGCTGAGTTTGATTATGAAAATGAGTCACCATATATCGAAGATTCAAATCGTCCTTGGTTGAAAAATCGACCGCCCACCTTACCAAAATCAATACACTTTGATTCGATACCTGTCCATGAGGCAATAAAGGTGAGAGCATCTCAACATCTTAATAATGTATGCGTTTATCATAAACCCTCAGATAGGAAATATACCTATAGAGAAGTACTAAATTATGCCGATAGAATTGCGAATGCTTTATATGAATTAGGTATTAAAAAAGGGGATGCAGTTGGTATTATGTCTGGGAATTGTCCTGAATTTTTATATTGTGTAATGGGAATCCTAGAAACTGGTGCTACTGTTGTACCAATTAATCCACTTCTTAAGGAATCAGATGTGACCTATATTATTAGAGATGCGGGACATATAAAAGCAGTATTTGTTCATAAAGCAAATTATAGAACAATCAAAAGAACTCGAAAACAAGTTGATATAAAAGATGTAATTTTACTAGCTACTGAAGAAGGAAAAGATGATGCGATCCCTCTTGAAGAATTTATAGAAGGTAAGGCTGCTATTGCTCCAGAAGTAGATATAGATCCTGATAATGATCTTGCGGCTTTATTATTTACGGGAGGTACAACAGGATTACCAAAAGGAGTAATGTTGACACACACTAATTTAGTTGCTAATATTCATCAAATCATCTATAGTAGATTAGGTGATTCAACTCTTGAAGAGTTAGAAGCACAGGTAGGTAAAATTGTAAATTTAGCAGTTTTACCACTCTGTCATGCTTTTGGTTTTACTGTGGCACTTATTTATATGGCATCTGCAGCTATGATGGTTATATTTGCTTCTTTTGATCCTGTTGAAATTTTAAAAGCAATTGAATACTATGAAATTGATTTATTTGTGGGTGTACCTGTAATGTTTCAAATGTTAATTAATTGTCCTGACTTTACAGAGCGAGATCTTTCAAGTTTGGAAAGTGCTTCTTCCGGTTCCGCACCATTAGCACCAGAGCTAGCAAGAAAGTGGGAAGAGATCGTTGGAACCAAAGTATTTCAAGGATATGGTCTTACTGAAACCTCACCAGGCACACATGGGGCCGCAGAATGGTTGTCAGGAATTACACCTGAGAGTATAGGGATACCTATAATAGACACAGATGCTAAAATCATAAATCCAGACACATTAGAGGAGTTACCAATCAATGAGATAGGTGAATTATTAATTAAGGGCCCTCAGGTAATGAAAGGATACTGGAAGAATCCCGAAGCCACAGCAGCAACTTTTGTAGGTGACTGGTTAAGGACAGGTGATCTTGCAAGAATGGACGAAAATGGATACTTTTATATCGAGGGACGAACAAAAGACATGGTAAAATACAAGGGTTACAAGGTAATGCCAAGGGAAGTTGAGGAAAAGTTAATGGAACATCCCGCTATTTTAGAAGCAGGTGTTGTAGGTATACCAGATCCAAATATTGGCGAAACAATTAAAGCATTTATTGTTCTCAAACCAGACTATAGAGATAAGGGGATCACCGAACGCGACATCATTGAATGGGCTAAAGAAAACATGGCAGGATATAAATATCCTCGACATGTTGAATTCTTAAGATCTTTGCCAAGAACAACCATAGG
>JBHLOJ010000087.1:0-14574 GCA_048940605.1 Promethearchaeota archaeon | reverse complement strand
TTCAATGGAATAGACTCCTGTTCTATTAGTTCAAGACTATATTTTACTCAAGGTGAAAAGATAGATCAGAAAAATATTATAAAGGGTAAAAGAATCGGTATAGATTACG
The DNA here is from genome assembly GCA_048940605.1 of Promethearchaeota archaeon. GTDB lineage: Archaea > Asgardarchaeota > Lokiarchaeia > Sigyniarchaeales > SOKP01 > Loki-b32. The sequence goes on along the minus strand of JBHLOJ010000087.1, from coordinate 14,465 downwards.
CAGGAGAAGATAAAGATCTACTATTAAGATACACACTAATTAACAGAAAAAAATAAAATCAATTCTATTTTCTACATTTTCATAGGAGAAATTAGACATTAGTGGTTAAATTTAAATACTCAAATTTACAAAATATACCTTGTAATAGGGTTATTGGTTGTTGGTTTCGCTTATTTAGGATAATAACGTCCGTAAGGTGATTTTATCATAAAGGATGCCTTAAAATTCTTTCAAGCTTATGTTAAGGAAATGATCGATGTAGGGGGGAGTAATTTACCGAAAGCTATCGCTTCAAAATCTGGTGCGAAGTTAGGTAAATTATATAAGAATAAAGGATTGCCTTTGAAAATAGAAGCAGCGTTGAAACAAATTTATAACGTATTAAACGCCAAACCTATAATAAAAACTCTAAATGACAAAACTTATAATGTAATTATCAAATATCCAAAAAAATTTTGTCCAATTGGGGGTGCCAATAACTCTTCACGCGCAGGAATATTTCAAGAAAATATATGTATACCTTACACAAGGGGTTTTTTAAATGAACTTTTTCCAGAGTACAAATTTGAAGCTGATATCATAAATTGTATTCCTCTAAATAATCATAGAACTTGTCACTATATTTTAAAAATAAAAAATAGAGAAAATGTTCCTTGAGCTATCTAATTCTATTAAATTCAGATAATATAGATTCTTTCTATATTATCAAATAAATATTTTCTACATAAAAAATTAAATACTTTAAAATTGAGATTTATGTAAGATATTAACTTTATTACTATTACGAAGGATTCTGAAATTATGTCTAAAAATAGAGAGGCTTTAAGATTTTTTCAAGCATATATCAATGAAATGATTGATATAGGTGGAGAAAATCTCCCAAAATCTATATCCGCCAGTTTGGGAGCAAAATTAGGTAAAATATTAAAGGAAAGGGAATTTCTTAGTTTAGAAGAGAGATTAATAAAAATATATTCAGCATTAAATGCTAAGACTAAAATTACTTCCATAGATAAGAATACCCGCGAAATAATAATCAAATATCGCTCGAACTTTTGCCCTATTGGTGGAAAATACAATCCTGATCGATCAGACATCATTAGAAATTCAATATGTAAGCCATATACAAGAGCAATATTGCAATCTCTAGATCCCGATACAAAATATGAAACAGAGATAGTGGATTGTATTCTTAAATCTAATAAAAAAATTTGTCAGTATCTGTTAATGATTAAAGAATAAAAAACCCGAATCTCGACCTCAATCCTATTGTTAAGGTCAAATGCTACGCCTCTCCACACCCTTACTATAAAGCGTAAATACCTATAGTTACCGGTGCTCTATCCCTAGCCTAACGGGTTTTCTAATTACGAGCTTATATCTTTCCTTCAAAAGATACTGCTCTGATACCCACCATTATAGGGAGTGCTTCGACGAGAACATAACGCTGGCTAACAACACTCATGAAACCTTGACACGGGCAATTTCCGCTATGAGGATTTTACGGTCCGTCCAACAATGGGACTTCAGACCACCCCAAAAGGTCCATAATATGAAATGAACTTAAAAATAAAAATATTTTGTAATGATTAGTACTTTACAAACTTAGTTTAGACAATTACTATTTCGATACTGCTTCTTTATTTAATTTTCTCCTTAAGATAGAAATGAATTCTTTTGTATCAGGAAATACATATACTAAGTCCTCTCCATCATCTTCAACAGTAATTTCTCTAGAAAATCCACCATCAACTTTGGCTTTTAAATCGTTTAAAATCATGATTTAAAAATAAAAATAATAGGCTCAAAAATGGATATAGCATGGTGATAACACCAGAATTAGTGAATAAGCACCATGTAGAAGAAAGTATATATTAAAGAAAATATTATATCTCATTCATAAGAAGCTGATCAAGGAAAGACTTAATTTGTTCATTAGCGACTCGACCATTATTGAAAATGTTTTTAAAATAACCATTCAAATATAATTTTATTTCTGAATTAATATCTCTTATATCCACATAATTATATTTGCTTTTCAACTTCTTACCATCGATCAAAGGTTTTATATGTTTTTCAATTCGATTTAGCATAAAACCTGTAACTGCTTTATTAACCTTTAATTTATCATCATCAGATAATTCATAGTCGCTATGGATTGTTTTATCTCTTACCTCATTTAATTCTAATAGAATTTCTTCTAAATCTGACGATAAATCTAATAATTTGATTTTATCTTTTAAATCTTTATCTACTTCTTCTGTAAATTGTGAATCGCAATAGTTTTCTAAATTAGCATAAAATCTTACCAAGAGTTTAAATGTTTCTTTTATATCATGCATATTCTCAAAAGCACTTAAATTTAAATTCTTTAATGAGGATTCGATATTGGATTTGACTTGTTTTGAAACATCTTGTAAATATTGAGAATAATCTTCAAAGGGGAATCCATAATAATAGTTGTTATATTTTTCTTTAATGTCTTTCACTAACGTTCTTTGTGCCTGAATCTTCTCTTTTTTTACAATTTCTTTAACAAACTTTAATACATACTTACAACTAGGGCAATAGGTAATCCAAGAACTTAAAATTACTTCTGTTGGTTTTACTCCAGTTGAACTTATATATCCATTAAATCCTGATAATTTTTTACCATCTGAAGTTGAGAAAATAGCTTCTTCAGGATAAAATGTTCTTGGAATGAATTTTGTATTACAAACGGGACATTTTAGTTTCTCTTTTTCCTTCATGACTCGGTTACATATATGTTTTCAAAATGTTTATTCTGACTATTTTGACTTAATAATATCATATTTTTATGGGTGAATAATGATATATATACAGAAATAATATCTAGAACATACTCCCTTTTAAGAATGACTCAATTCTTAGAGGAACTTATTTCCTTTTAATAAGCAGTAATTACGATCCAATAACAACATTTTAATAATATTGATATTTATTTAGTAAATACTTATCCAATATGTAATTACAGATTTAAAATGTTTAAAATGTCGGAAGAAATTTATTATATTGATGTAAAACTCTTAGAAAATTTCATGAGGGATGTTTTCATTGGACTTGGAGTACCTGAAGATGATGCAAATATTATTGCTGAAGTTCTTATTACATCTGATTTAAGGGGTATTGGATCTCATGGTGTTCAAAGATGTAAAATGTATTATGATAGGATTAGAGCGGGTATTTATGAAGTAAATACTAAAATAGACATCATCAAAGAGGGACCAACTACAGCACTCTTGGATGGTAATTGCGGGATGGGACATGTTATTGCGTATAAGGCGATGACTATGGCTATAAAAAAGGCAAAAGAGTATGGGTTAGGGGCCGTAGCAGTGAGAAACTCCACACATTTTGGAATTGCCGGATTTTACAGCCTTATGGCAATAAAAGAAGGAATGATTGGGCTAAGTGTTACAAATGCACGACCCTCAATTCCTCCAACTTTCGGAGTGGAGCCTATGTTAGGTACTAATCCATTAACCTTTGGAGCCCCTACTGATGAAGAATTTCCTTTTTTAATAGATGCAGCAACTTCAATTATTCAGAGAGGTAAGGTTGAGATGTATGATAGGATTAAAAAACCTCTTCCAGAAAATACAGTTATTGATGAAAAAGGTGAAGTTCTTACTGATGCAACAAAAATCTTAGCTAAAATGCTAGAAAGAAAAGCAGCATTATTACCAGTTGGTGGAAAAGGTGAAGATACAGCGGGATATAAAGGATATGGATATGCTACTATTGTTGAATTATTATCTGCAGCATTACAAAAGGGAATATACTTACGCGATACTTTAGGCATTGAAGAAGATGGGCAGAAAAGACTAAAGGTAGGACATTTCTTTTTAGTGATTAATCCGGAAGGCTTTATCGGAATCGATTCATTTAAAAAAACTGCAGGAAATATTATGAGGGATCTTAGAAATTCACCTAAAGAACCCGGACAGGAAAGAATTTATACGGCGGGAGAAAAAGAATTTTACGCGGAAAAAATTAATAGAGAAAAGGGTATTCCCCTCAATAAAAGTCTTCAAAATGACCTAAAAATAATGCAAAAAGAACTTGGTTTAGATAATTATAAATTTCCATTTTAATTTCTCTTTTTTTTCATTTTATCTTTTAAAGTTAACAATTATCCTTTACAATTTTTATATATTTGAAAGGATTTTACTTAAAATTGAATAATCCTTATTTTTAACAAAATCAATTTGAATAAAAGAGTGATAAAAATGAAATTATATGAAACAATAAAAATTGAAGAAAGAGACGATGGAATTTCTATTTTATCTTTTAACAGACCAGAACGTTTGAATGCAATGTCATTACAATTTACAGAAGACATGTTGGATTATCTTACTACATTAGAGGATAATCTTACAATACGAGTTTTAATTCTCACTGGAGAAGGAAGGGGTTTTTCATCAGGACTCGATTTAAAGGAAAGTCAGCTTTTTTATCATAAAAAAGTACCAGAAGATTATGAAAAATTTAAGTATCTGACCACAAATGATTTAGTGAAAAGGTCCTTTTATGCCCAAAAAAAGCTTTCTAAAGTAATGCTTAAGTTAAGAAGGATTCCTCAGCCTATTATAGCAGCGGTTAACGGTCCTGCTTATGGAGGGGGTTTGGGTTTGGCAATTGCAGCAGATATTAGGATTGCGAGTGAAAGTGCAATATTTTGTAATGCCTTTATTAAAATTGGAGTATCTGGAGCAGATATGGCTAGTTCCTATTGGCTTCCTCGCTTAATTGGTTTTTCAAGAGCAGCAGAATTTATGTATACTGGAAGAGACATGGATGCAAGAGAAGCTGAAAAATATGGGTTAGTTTCCAGAGTGGTGCCTGAAAATGAATTAATGAATGAGGTAATAAAAACAGCAAAAATGATCTTGAACAAGAGCCCCTTGGGAGTAAAACTTACTAAAGAGGCATTAAATATAAACATTGATGCCCCATCATTAGAAGCAGCTATAGAACTTGAAAATAGAACACAAGTGATTTGTATAAACACTAAAGACGCTCCAGAAGGTGCTTTTTCATTACTAGGTAAGAAGGAACCGAAGTATGACAAATGGTAATTCTACATTAAAATTTTATTCCATTAGTTCTTCCCTCTATTGGTTCTGAATGAAGTATAATTGTATCCAAATTATCAATCCCTAACTCTTCTTTTAAATTAATTTCTAATTCAGATATGTAATTATGAGTTTGTGAAATATTTAGTGAGCCATCAAAAAATATATGAATTTCTAGAATACAACTATCAAGGGTTGCCCAAAATTCCAACCCATGATAACCTTTAACTTGAGGATGTCGTTTTAAAACTCTTTCAACCACTTCATTAATTTGTGCCAACATTTCTGGCCCAACATCCTCACATTTAATTTGATCAGGAGATAATTCTTCACTCACCGCTTGACTTTCAATATGAGTTATTACTCGAGATAAGTATGGTGCTTGCTTTTTTATGTCTAATTCAAAATCAGATGATATTTTATGTGCATCTAGAAGAGAAAGAGTTTCATTAACAATTACTTTAATTGAAATAAAGTATTCATCCTCAAGCCTAAAAAGATTCAGATCTTTAAAGGTTTTTATATCAGGGTAAACTGATTTCATAGAATAAATAAGATTTATAAGACCTTCTCCTATTGATTTCTCACTAGATAATGGATTCATTTCTACGATACACTCAACTTCATAGATAGGGAAAAATTTTTTGCTCATATTTCTAATAGAGGTTGTTATTTCATTCGCGTGAACAATCGTAATATGGTCTTCTACAGATAAATGAACTTCTAAAAACATAATTTTACCACTGACTCTCATTTTAATATCATGAACACCTACGACGTGTTCAAGAGCAAAAATTTCCTGCCTTAACTCTTCTACTACAATTGTACTTACTGGATTTGTATCGGTAAGCTCTTTAACCCCCTCTTTAGTTAATTTAAATGCCCCAGTAATAATCCAACAGGAAAGTAAAATACTAAGAATTGGGTCAAGAAAAATAATATTGAATGAGGCAAGAATAAAGCTTAATATGACAATAATAGCTCGCATGGAATCTTGAAATAAATTAAGCCCCTGTATTTCCATAGTAAGACTTTTCTGTTGTTTGCCCTTTGAAATTAATATCCTTGAAAAAATAAGGTTTACTATGAACGAAATAATTAAAATTATCAAACCAAATTCAGGATTTAAGACTTTATATCTACCTGCTATAATTACTTGAATAGCATTATAGATCAAAATAACATAAATATTCATCAATATTATTCCTTGAATCAATCCAGAAATCGAATCTATTTTACTATGACCATACATATGTTCATAATCTGCTGGTTTCTGGCTGGTATGTAATGAATATAAAGTAATGGAAACAAACAAAATGTCAGTAAGAGTATCTGCGGTTTCAGATAAAAAACTTAAACTTCCTGTTAAGAGAACCCCAAATAGCTTTATCGACGATTGGAATAATATTATAATAAGAGATAAGATTCCAAATTTGATTTTAATATCCATTTTTTAATCTTTTAAAATAAAAATACAACCATTAAAGATGTAATAGACGAATTTTAAGATAAATATTATGTAAATATAACTTCATCTCTTTGTTATTTCTCTTTCATACCCCGAAAAAAATTTGTTAATTAATTTTTAAAAACCTAATTCTTAAAAAATTAAAAAGGAACATCCTCAGACATTTATGTAAACCTTATTATAAATCTTAAAAAATGGACTACAAAAATAATAAGTTAAGTATAATTTTACACAATGTCAAGAAGGAATGTATAAAATATTATGGAATAATGGAAAATAACGATACTAAATTTTTAAATCGGACTCTAAGGAGAGTAGATTCCAAAATGGCTAAGATTTTCATGCCCTGGATACTAAAACACCCAAAGAGCATGTATGCCATGATACGTTTAGCAAGAGCTTATAAAAGGAGTCGTAGATTAAGAGGAGAAGAATTTTTAAAGGGAACGAAAGTGCCTCCTTTTTTAATATTAAGTATTACTTCAAAATGTAATCTTAAATGTATAGGGTGTTATGCTGCCGCAACAGGAACATTATGTGATAATAAAACAAATAAATCTCTTAATTTAGAGCAATGGATTGAAATAATAAGAGAAGCGTCAGAATTGGGAGTATTTGGTTTCATAATTGCAGGCGGAGAACCTTTTTTAATGCCCAATCTATTAAAGATCAGCAAGGAGTTCAAGAATAGACTCTTTTTAATATTTACAAATGGGACAATCTTGAGAGAAAAAGATTATCAGAAATTAAAACGTCAAAGAAATACGATAATCATAGTAAGCATCGAAGGAGATCAGGAATTGACTAATTCAAGAAGAGGATATGGAGTTTACGAGAAAGTTATAAGTACTATTAATAACTTAGACGAAATCGGGGTTATGAGTGGTATTTCAGTTACAATTAATCGCAATAACTTTAGATTTTGGATGGAATCAGAAAACATTGATAATTTGATATCGAAAGGAGTACGTTTGGCTTTTTTCCTTGAATATATCCCTGTAGAAAACGATAAAGAATTAATGCTTACTGAAGAGGAAAGTTTTGAATTTAGGAAAAAAGTATTAAATTATCGTGAAACTAAACAGATTTTCTTGGTCCATTCCCCCGGAGATGAAGAGTATATGGGGGGTTGTGTATCTGCTGGGAGAGGATTTGCTCATGTAACACCATCAGGAGACTTAACTCCATGCCCAGTTTCTAATATTGCTACCCATAATCTAACAAAATCTACTTTAAAGGATGGTTTTAACAGCGATTTATTTAAGATTATTAGAGAGAGTGAACATCTATTAGAAACCAATGGGTCTCCTTGTGCATTATTCTCTCACCCGGAGGAAGTAGATATTTTAGCAAAAAAAGTTAAAGCTTATAAAACAAATAGTTAAAAAAGGATTAGGATTTAAGAATTTTTTATTCCAAAAATTCTCCTTTAGCAATAATAAAAGCTTTTCCCCCTACATGAACACTAATTTGACCTTCTTTTTCTTCTGCTCTTAATAAAAGTAAACTTTGCCTACCAATTTCATAACCTTGTTCTACTCTAATATCAACACTATTTTTCCCAAAATATTGATGGTGTACTAGGTATGAAGCTAAACAACCATTACCAGATCCAGTTGCAGGATCCTCGAATCCTGGAACTTCAGTAAAAACGCGCACACTTAAATGATTTCCTTTTCTATGAGTTTCAGGGCAAAAAATCAAAATAGATTTAGCATTTGTATTTTCTACCAAATTAAAAAACTTCTCTCGCTCTATTCGAGCCCTTTTTAAAGCATCTAGATTCTTTAAAGGTACAATAATGAAAGGTAGCCCTGTAGATACTTCTTGAATAGGAAATCTAATATCGATATCTTCTTCTGTCAAAAATATTGTATTAGCAATAAGTTCTGGGTCAAAAAATTGTCCAAACGCAGGAACATTCTGTTCCATCCAAATTTCTTCAGCCTTACCTGATTTATACTTAAATAAAACGGGGATTTGGCCGATCTTAAGATTTAGCAGAAGAGTTTTGACATTTGATTTTATTATTTCACTCTGAAAAATTAAAGCAGTTCCTAATGTTGGATGTCCTGCAAAGGGTAATTCCATGTCAGGAGTAAAAATACGAACATCATAATTTTCAACTGAAGTAATAAACGTGGTCTCTGAAAAATTCATTTCTTTTGCCAATTTTTGCATTTCGGAATCTGTAATTCCATTTTCACAGATAAAGACAGCAAGTTGATTTCCCTCAAGTTTTCTTTCAGCAAAAACATCCACAATATAAAATTTACATTTAGGCATTCTCTACCCCTCTTTTTAGAAATAGTTTAAGGTATAAAATTAATAATAGTAACATTAAAATAAATGTTTTTGATTTTTTCTTGGTTTATAAAAAAAATAATCAATTAATAAGGTTAATTCATACAAAAAGATCGTGAAACACCTCTTTCACGACATTTTATATATATAGCCATAATACACTTTTGTATTATATATTGAAACCAAAAGAAGAAATGCGCCCTCCGGGAATTGAACCCGGGTCGCTAGGTGTTTGCACCTTAATAATTAATTAAAGCATGGCAACCTAGCATACTGACCACTATACTAAGAGCGCATGATTTGATAATAATATTAAATTATTTAAAAAATTAAAATTTAATGATTTAGAACTTGATTTAAAATCATTAAATAATTTCAGATATGACTTGTTTAATTGTATTGCTATTTATGAAATCTTCTAATTCTTGAAGACTATTAGGTAATCCCTCTCGAACTCCAACTTCTTTAGATTCTAAGAAAGACATAGCAGTAGCAATCTTTGAAGTTTTTTCGAGAGTGAAATTGTTAAGTCGAGAGATTAAGATTCCAGTTAAGAATGCATCACCTGCTCCCGTAGTATCCTCAACATTACCAGCACTATAAACCCCACTGTTTATCATGGTCTTTCCATCTGATATAATTGAACCGTTCGGACCATCTGTTATAGAAATTAGCTTAATCCCCATATCTAAGAAAGTTTTAATCATTAATGTTTTTTTACTTTCGCCTGTAAATTCTTGAGCCTCTTCTAAATTTAATGATACTACATCAGAGTTAGACATTAAAATTTTAGCCCATTCTGGAGCATTTTTTATAATTGACATACTAGGAGCCGCAAATACTATACCTCCGTTGTTCTTCGTTAGTGTTATAGCTTTTTCTATTGCTCTACAACTTTCATCTGTAGTTAAAGATGTCCAAGCAAATGCTTTGATATTATTAAAGAAATCTTCTTTAACATCTGAAGGTTTTAGCAGATTATTTGCGCCCTTATAAGCTAGAATGCTTCGGTCTTTACCCCATTGCGTTCTTAATATTATAGATAACGCAGTACAGTCATTGTCGGTCTGAATAACTTGAGAAAGATCAACACCACGATTTTTTAAATCTGTGAGACAGATCTCTGCTGAAAAATCATTACCCATTACACCAATATAAGCACTTTTCAACCCTAACATAGAACAATTTGCTGCTATATTGGCCCCAGACCCACCTGGTACAAATTTTACATTTTTTACATTCAATTTACGAGAATATTCAATAGCGGTATATTTTTTTATGATATCTTTATCAAATAGTTCAAATCGTAATATATCATCAATCTGGATTAAAATATCTAAGGTATTACTACCAATCGTAATTAATTCTGGAAAATCCATAAATTTCACTTAAAAAATATTAATTTTTGATTTAGAGAATATTGTTAAAATAGAAAGAAGGCTTTTAATAATTTTGCTAAGTGGTGATATTAAGAATAAATTCCTAAATTATTCATCAGATTTTAAACGGTTTAATTCTTTTTCTAACTCGGCTATTTTCTCATCAGATGCTGCACTTGGTAAAGCAGCACCCATCTCTACTTGAATCTCCGCATCTATTTCACCCAATACTTCATTAACATCTGCATCAGTAACAGCAGTATCAATGGAAATATTATCCATACCCTCTGTAGCAATATCGGCAGTAACGGCAAATTCTTCCATATCAATATCAATCTGACTCATTAATTCTGTCATTTGAGGAACCGAAAGTTGACTCTTTAAAGCAGAAAGAGATTGAGCAATTCCAGTCATGATTTCAGACACATCTTTCACGGCATTTGCTTGTTCCAATTTAAATAATAACCCTTCTAAATTAGTTCTAAACATCTCAACAGCTCTTCCCTGTTTTTTCACTTGAAGATAATTTCTTGCGTGGAATTTAGATCCATCCATATCACCTTGTTTTCGCAGATTTACAGCTTTGTCTCTAGCTAATTTTGCACTCATTTCTAATTTCTTGGATTGTCTCATTAGTCTCTTATTAAATACCTTCAATTTGACTGCTGCAGAACGGACATTTTCTTTACCCCTTTTACCACCAGAAAGCCATTTTGAAATATCTTTTAGAAAACCTATGATTATTCACCAGTTTGCATTAATTATTATATATGATATAAAAAAATTCGGTATTATATAATTATTTGTAGACCAATATTTATTTACTTTAGCTTAAAGGGTAAATTTGATATATTCTGTTAGAATTATTTATTATACAGATTACTAATTTACATTAGCTATAAATATTAAGAATTTTGTAATATAAATAATATGTCATCAGTAGATTCCAAACTTTATCAATATGCTGTGAAAACAGCAAAAGAAGCAGTAGCATTAGACAATCAAGGAAAAACAAGGGCTGCCATATCTAAATATCAACGTGCAGCAGAGATTTTGATGCAATTCATGAAATATAATAAGAATCCACAAATGAGAATGTTATGTCAAAAGAATATTGAAGAATATGTCGAGAGAGCTAAAATATTAAAATCTCATCTTAGTGGAGTTAGTCCTAGAAGAGTAAGACCCTCTGTAGGACCAAGTATTAGTGGAGATTCGGATTTGGCAAGTTCTGAAACTGGAACGCTTTCTTCAGAAGAACAAGAGCTAATCGATATTATCTCTGGCACGATAGTTACTGAATCACCAAATGTAAAATGGGAAGATATTGCAGGACTACAAAATGTTAAACAAGCTTTAAGGGAAGCTATAGTTCTCCCAATAGCTAAGCCTGAATTATTTACTGGTGCAAGGAGACCGTGGTCAGGAATATTACTTTTTGGTCCACCTGGATGTGGTAAAACCTTATTAGCTAAAGCGGCTGCTACGGAATGTAAAGCTACTTTCTTTAGTGCTTCTTCAGCTGAATTATTAAGTAAATGGTTAGGTGAAAGTGAAAAATTGATTAGTTCATTATTCAAAGTTGCTAGATTAAGAGCACCAAGCCTAATATTTATGGATGAGATAGATTCTATAGCCACAAAACGGGGAGAAGGAACAGAAAGTGGGGGAGAAAGAAGAGTTAAAACACAACTCTTGAGTGAGATACAAGGATTAAAGTCTACTCATGATAAACCTTTATTAGTTTTGGGGGCGACTAACCGTCCATGGGATATTGATAATGCAATGTTGAGCAGATTTGAAAAGAGAGTTCATGTTCCTCTTCCAGATATGAAAGCAAGGGCAGGAATCTTCAAAATTCATACTGAAGGTGTAAACACTGCATTAAATGATGAAGATTATATTGAATTGGCTGTTAGAAGTGATGGATATTCTGGGAGAGATATTGCTAATGTATGTCGTGAAGTAATAATGTTACCAGTTCGAGAATTAGATATGAGTGGGCTTTTAGAGAGTTCTGATAAAGAAGTTAATGTTAGAGATATTAATTTGAAAGATTTTAATAAAACACTAAAAAAAGTAAAACCAATGACAACCAAAGCTTTATTAAAACAATATAATGATTGGGCAGAAGAATTCGGAGAAGCATAAAAAAAAGGAATGATTAAAATGGAAAGACAGAGAGAGAAAACTAGTGAAATTCCTAAGGAAGTTAAAGAAAAAGCAGAAAAAGAATTAGAAGAATTACGGAAGGAGCTTGCTCGATTAAGAACATTAAAAAAAGAGAAAGAAGAATTAGAGAAAGTAGCAGTAGAAAAACACATAATTAATGAAGAAGATTTTAAAATAGCTGACTTGAAATTGATTGAAGAAGAATTCGACAAGCTCGAAAATATTTTAAGTTCCCAAGCTGGAGAACTTGATAATAAAGTTTACAAACAGCATGCTGATCAAATAGAAGCGGAGCTTCTAGAACTTGAAGAAGAAATAATCGGAGAAAAGGGATTAATAGAAAAGAAATTAACTACATATGAGAAATTGTTAGAAGCTTATCCGTGGTTAGAAGAAGAACGCAAAAAGTTCATGTATACAATGCCCGATAAGAATAAGCAGAAAAGTGACTATGTTTCTTGGAAAACAGAATGGGCAAAAGTTCTTTTTGATTATGCTCGATTTGCAGTCATCCATATTATTTATATAAGAGAATTAAATTCTCAAAAACCGTTTTCAGATTTTACTAAACGAGAAGAGTATATCTTAGAAATTGCCGAAGAACTAATTTCTCAAAACCAAGCTATATGGCTTTCTAAAAAGAAAGAAAAATTAAGAATATATTGGAAAACTCTTGAAGTATGGTCTGATGAAATTTATCAGTGGGCATATGATAATGGAAAAATTGAGCCCATTATGGTATATGAGCTCAGAGAAGCAAAACAGGAAGATTTTTGCAATCTTCCCATTGAAGATTTAGAAGAAATTTTTAAAATCCTTGCCAAAAATCGTAGAGCTAAGGTCTTGAAATTAGAAAATGGACAATTAGCTTTCAAAATTAAATTAGAATAAATAAATTCTCACTTATATTGATGGGAAAAACCATTGTTTTCCTGTTAAGATGTTCTCCCTAAATTTTGCAATCCCACTCTTTTCGAGGGATTCTAATGCGTGAAGAGCACGATCTTGAGACCACTCTAACTTTACACATATATCTTCTAAAGTGAGTATCCCCTTTTCTTTTGCCAATTCAACAACCTTAGACTCATCTCGAGTATATTGAATTGGAAAGAAACGAACAATTATAGCTCCTGAATCCATTTCTGAAATATCTTCAATAACTCTTGCCTTTTTAAGCAATTTTAAAGCTTTCTCAACATCCCGAATTTCAATATTTCCTTTCAAAATACCAGTATTCACTAATTCGAATACTTCTGATAATGGGACTATACCTCCCGTTTCTTCCTTGCTCATTAATACTCTTTGATACGCTAACATCCCTAATTTCTGAAAATCAATTTTCGAGAATTTTCTCAGTACATCATGTTCAGTTATTTGTTCAGTAATTATTTTTGAAGAGGGGATATTATACTTTTTCTGTAATTCTTTTACTTCTTCCCTTAATTTTGGAGTTAGAGCCAATAAAACACCATGTTGTTTAGCCAATTCTCTAAGTTTATCTTTAGTAAAGTTTTCAATTGATGCTTTTGCTTCCATATCTTTAATCTTCAATTCAGCAGCTTTTTTTTTCATTGCTTCCTTTAAATCAATCTCATCTTCTATCTTTCGAATACCCATTTTTTGAGAACACTATTTTTTAATACTTATATTGATTAATAATAATAAAGCTTCTTATTTCTTTTTATTTTAATTGATTATGAGCGAGAGGATAAGATTCAGAAAGATCAATGACATTGAAAAACAAATAATAGCTGCTTCAATTTCTAATATTTCTACAGAGTTACCACAAATAATAGAAAACCTTACAAATTTTTTATACGTTTCTTTAGAGAGTTCAATTACAAAGGCTAAAAGTCCAAGTATTTTTATTATTTCAAAAGATCAAAACAGATTATTGCGATCTTTAGACTCCGATAATATTCTTTCTGCTGGTTTATATTTTGGCTTTATTAAGAAGGGAAAATTCTATTTAAGCTTAGAAGGTGCAGAATTTTTAGAAAAAAATCACACAATTTCTGATATTAAGAGACTACAAGTGAATGTTGC